>JABFRG010000407.1 GCA_013141295.1 Polyangiaceae bacterium | reverse complement strand
CGTCGGCACCACCTTGGGCGGCGCCGACCGCGTCACGTTCTCGCCCACCGCCGGCGACATGGAGCGCCTGCGCACGGCGTTCGCGGCCATCGCCACCATGATGTTCGACGCCGGCGCGCTGGAGGTGTGGCCGGGCATCTTCGGCCTCCCGGCGGTGCTCGCTTCGCACGACGACGTGAAGAAGCTGGCCGAGGCGTCGCTCGACCCGAGAGCCTACTCGATGGTCGCCACGCACCTGTTCGGCGCCGCCCGCATGGGGCCGGATCCGCGCACCTCGGTGGTGGGCCCGGACTTCCAGACCCACGAGGTGAAGGACCTGCACGTCGTCGACTCCAGCGTGTTCCCCACCAACCTGGGGGTGAACCCGCAGCACGCCATCATGACGCTGAGCCGCCTTGCGGCGACCCGCGCCCTGGAGCGAACCGGGGAAGTCGGCGTCACGCGGAGCGGCGAGGTGGCCGTGGGGGCGGCCCGCCAGGCGGGCGCCGCGGTGGGCTGACGTTCAGCCGGCGCCGAAGGCTCGCACCACGCGGCCGGGCAGCTCGCCGGTGAACGCACCGTGGGTCGCCGTGACCTTGCCGGAGACGACGGTGGCCCGATAACCGCGTGCACTCTGCACCAAACGACGACCGCCGGCCGGCAGATCGTAGGCCAGCCGCGGTCGCTCCAGCGCCAGGGCGTCGAGGTCGATGATGTTGAGGTCGGCCTTCTTGCCGGGGCGAAGTACGCCCCGGTCGCCCAGGCCCATGTACGCCGCGGTGTCGTGGGTCATCTTCTTCACCATGGCCTCGAGCGGGAAGCGCCCCTGCTTGCGGTCGCGGACCCAGTGGGCGAGGAGGAAGGTCGAGAAGCTGCCGTCGCAAACGGTACCCACGTGGGCGCCGCCATCGCTGAGGCCGGGCAACGCCGCCGGGTGCGCGAGCATGGTGCGCACGTTGTCGAGGCTGAACTCCGTGTAGTTGTAGATGGGGAAGTACAGGAGCTGCTTTCCCTCGTCCTCCAGGAGCGCATCGTAGATGACCGAGAGCGGCGCCTCGTGCTTGGCGTAGGCTTCGGCGTAGAGGGAGCTCTCCATGGGCGGCTCGTAGTCGGGGTTCTCGCCCAGCCGAAAGAGCCGCAGCGCCACCTTGTCGATGTTGGCCAGCAGGAGATCGGCGAGCGGCGGAATGGCGCTGCCGTCGCCCGCGAGCGGCTCCGAACGCTCGGTCAAGAGGCGCGCCTTGAACGCCGGATCGCGCATGGCGCGCACCCGCTCTTCGCGCGAGAGGAGCGCGATGCGCTTGTAGGAGGGAAAGCCCATGAAGGGCATGAACGTGGTCTCGAGGCCGAGGAGCACGCCGATGCCTCGAGCGCCCGCTTGGACCCGAAGATCGAGGCCCTCGGCGCGGCCCTGCTCCACGCGCTCGAGGATGCGTCGCCACTGGTTCGCGGCCTGGTCCCGCTGCATGAGCGAGATGGAGAGCGGTTTCTTGGCGGCCCGTGCCAGCGCCATCACGATGTCGAACTCCGGCTCGAAGCGCTCCTCGCCGGCCGCGAGATCGAAATCCGAGACCACCTGCACCACGCCGTGCTCGATGCCGGCGAAGGCCCCGGCGATGCCGCAGAGCTCGGCTTGCTTGGCCTCGGAGGCGGGCGTGGCCTCGCCCCGCGAGGAGCGGTGGTTGTCGGAGCGCCCGGTGCTGAAGCCCGCCGCTCCCGCCCGAAGCGCCTCGGCGAGGAGCTGCCGCATGCGCGCGATGTCGTCTTCGGTGGCCGCCTCTTCGGCCACCGCCCGGGCGCCCATGGCGAACACCCGCAGCGCGTCGTGGGGCACCTGCATCACCAGGTCCACCGCGTGGTCGGTGCGGTCGATCACATCCATGTATTCTGCAAAAGACCGCCAGCCCCAGCGAATTCCCTCGGCGAGCGCAGCCCCGGGAATGTCCTCGATGCCTTCCATCAGCTCGATGAGACGTCCGTGGTCGGCGTCGTGCACCGGAGCGAAGCCGGTTCCGCAGTTGCCCATCACGCAGGTGGTGACGCCGTGGAGCGACGAAGCGTCCAGGTAGGGATCCCACGACACCTGTCCGTCGTAGTGGGTGTGCAGATCGACGAACCCCGGCGTGACGATGGCGCCCTCCGCATCGAGCACCCGACGCGCCTCGCCGGGGGCGGCGCCCACGGCCACGATGCGTCCGCCTTCCACCGCCACGTCACCACGCACCGGCGGGCCACCGGTGCCGTCGACCAGGGTGCCTCCGACGATTTTCAGATCGAACATGCGAGCTCCAGAGGGGAAGAGTTGACACGGTAAAGGCGCGCAGTGCCTATAGTCATGAAGTGCCACAAAAGCGCGCGTTGTCAAGCGAGCATGGTGAGCCATCTCGCGCCGCGCGTCCGTGCTCGCGCTGCGGGACGCTTCTCCTTGACAGAGTGCGCTGCGTTTTCTATCCCGCTCCTTCGCAGTTGGCCGATTTAGCTCAGTGGTAGAGCAACGGTTTCGTAAACCGTAGGTCTCGAGTTCGACTCTCGAAATCGGCTCCGTAGTTCGCAGGTGGGGAAGGCGCGCTGGCGGAGCGCGACGTCCTTGAGATAGCGTGGCGATATGTCGAAGAACGCCAAGACCGACGCCACGATCGCAGAGCTCGAAGCCCACGCCGACGCGATCCGCGCCGAGCTCAAGGTGCCGAAGCAGGCCGAGCTGTTTCGCCACGCCACCGAGGCAGGCTACCTGACGGCGCTCGCCGACGGCACCGTGGAGGACGAGGAGATCGCCGCGCTGGTGAAGGCGGTGGAGCTACTGTCCGAAGGCGCGGTCATCGAGTGGGAGACCGATGCGCTCGTGGCCGAGTGCAAGGCGAGAGCCATCGCCGAAGGCGCAACCGCCCGCGCGGAGGCCGTCGGAACCGGGCTCAAGGCGCTGGGGCAGGCGGAGGCCGGCATCCTCGTTGCGGCGGTGGTCGCGCGCGCCACGAAGAAGATCGGCAAGAAGGAAGCCGACGTCCTCAAGGCAGTGGGCAAGTCCGCGGGGCTCTCCAGCGACGACGTTGCGGCCATCGTGAAGCGCGCAGCGTCGCTCACCGGCAGCAGCGCGTAGCGAGCTCGCCGCGGGTGATCGTTCGACGTTCAGCGGTGGCGGTCCTCTTCTTCCTCGGCGCGGTGGCCGTCCTCGCTTGCCACAACAAGCAGACGATCTACACGTGCCGCGCTTGCCTTCGTGACGATCCGTCTCGCTGCAAGACCTACGAAGGGTTTTGCTACGGGCCGAATTCACATGCCATGTCGGCGAGCTCGACGAACGACGCCAAGGACCTGGCCATCCGCCTGGTATGTTCGCAATGGTTCGAGCCGGTCCCACCGAGCGGCCTGCAGCCGCAGTGCAAGGTCGGGCTCGGCTTCTCGCCCGCGGCGATCGCCGAAGCGTACTCGTACTACGACTTCACCTGCAGCTCGCGCGTCGAGAAGTGCCCGTGAGCGGCTAGCTACGAGCTCGGGAGGCGGCGGAACGGTCGCTCGCGGCGGCCGGTCTTCCGGGTGAGCTTGATGCGGTAGACGATGGCCGGCGTGGCGGTGCGGCCGCTCTTGGCGCGCGCCGGTGGGGCGCCGAGGTGCATGACGGCCAGGGCGTCGTTGCGAGCCTCGCCCTCGAGCTCTTCGTAGGTGCCCCAGGCGATGACGCTCTCCACCAGGCCGCCCACCGTGCGGTCCACCTCGATGCACACGCCGGGACGCTTGCGCATCGCCCGGACCTTCAGGCCGTCCCAGGCGACGCCGAAGATCGAGTCACCGTCGTACACGTACGAGACCGGCACCACGTAAATGCGTCCTTCGGCCTCGCACCCGATGCGCGCGATGGTCTCCGCCGCCAGCAGATGCTCCATCTCGGCGCCAGTCAGGTCTTCGCTCATGGATCCCTCGTTGCTTGAAACGACGTGTGGCAGTTGGCGGGCGTACCGGAGCCCAGGGCCCGCGCCTCTTCGAGCGCGAGCGACCCGTGCACCAGGCCGAAGAACAATACCGCGAGCCCGGCCCCGCGGCGTAGCCAAGGTGAGCCGAGGCGGGGGCGAAGCACACTCGCCAGGAGCGTGCTGCCGAGGAGGGCGGGGAGGGTGCCCACACCGAAGGCCATGACGGTGGCGGCGCCGAGCGGGGCGGTGGGCGCCCCCATGGCCAGCACCACCGCACCGTAGAGGAGGCCACACGGCAAGAGGCCCCACACCAGGCCCACCACCAGGGCGTCCACCATCGTCCGCACCGGGAAGAGTCGCTTCGCGAAGGGCCCCACCACGCGATTGAGCGGGGCGCCGAGCCGCTCCACGAGGCGTATCGCCGAAGAGATGCCGGTGAGGTGCAGGCCGACCCCGACCAGCATGAAGAAAGCCACCACGCGCACGCCGAGGCGCAAGGCATCGAGGGGAATCACGTGCGCGAGGCCGCTGCCGAAGGTGGCGGCGAGGGCACCCCAGGTTCCGTAGGTGAGGATCCTCCCGGCCTGACCCGCCAGCGTGAGGCGCAGCGAGGGCCCGGCCTTCTCGAGCGGCGGATTCACGGCGCCCGCGATGCCGCCGCACATGGCGACGCAGTGCACGCTACCGAGGAGCCCCATCAAGGCTGCCGGCACGAGGAAGGC
>JABFRG010000439.1 GCA_013141295.1 Polyangiaceae bacterium | reverse complement strand
CGCCACTCGTGCCGGTCCCGCCGTTCGCGCCGCGCCGTGAGCTCCAGCGTGTGGGGGAGCCGCCGCCGCGCTGGCTCACGCCGCTGGGCGTTCTTCCGATCAAGCTCGGCAAGCGCGTGTTCGCGTACTCGCTCCTGGCGGCCGGCGTCAGCCGCATCTTCTTCGGCGGGGGCTACCTGGTATCGGGCGGCCTCCTCCTTCTAGCGATCGCATCGGGCGTGGGCATCTGGGTGCGGCGCCGTACCGACGAGGCCGACGGCGTGGATTCCTAGCCTGTTGGGGTGCCCCAACATGTGGGGTCCGGCCAACACCGGGAGGCCGGGATTCTCGGGAAATTCGCCACGCGCCCCACGGTCCGTCGCTTGCACATCCAGACTGCATGCACACGACCTCTCGCCACTCGACCCCTGCCGTTCCCGAGCTCGACCTCCCGCGCGCGGCGGTCCGGGCGCCGGCTCCGAGCGACACGCGCCGCAGCGCGGTCCTCCCGGCGCCCATCGAGATCGACCTGGGGACGCCGGCGGCGCCGGCCACCAAGCGCTGCCCGGTGTGCACCACCGAGCTCGGTCTCGCCGACCTCACTTGCTACGGCTGCGGCGAGCGCTTCTACGCGGACTCCGGCGTGCCTTCGTTGCCGCCCCCCGATGCGTACTGGCGGCCCGCTGCAACGCCGCCGCATGCGATGACCCGGCGCGGCGGCTCGCAGGGCGCCATGGCAACCGTGGCGGAGCTGCTTCCGATGGGCGTCTCCAAGCGCCTCCTCGCGTATCCGCTGCTGGCAGTGGTCGTGCTCAACCTCCTGTGCCCCTGCATGATCTCCACCCTCACGACGGTGGGCTGCATCGTCATCGCGCTGATGGGCGGTCTGGGCGTGGTGGCCAACGCACTCGAGGAGTGAGCTGGCTCAGCGCAAGCCGTACTTCTTCAGCAAGCTCAGCAGATACGGTCGGTCCATCTGCGCGCGCCGCGCGGCTTCCGATGCGTTGCCCCCGGCGGTCTCGATGAGCGCGGTGAGGTACCTGCGCTCGAAGTCGGCGACGGCGTGCGCGCGCGCGTCACGATAGCGCTCGGCCGGTGGCGCCGCGGCCTCCGTGCTGGGGGCAGAAGGCTCGCCGGCGTCCAGCCATCCCGGTTCACCGCCCGTGCCCTCGGCGATGGTGCGCTCCACCAGGTTGCGCAGCTCGCGCACGTTGCCGCTCCAATGTTGCTGGGGAAGCACGGCGAGCGCTTCCGCCGAGAGCGCGCCTTCGCTGCCGGTGACCTCGCGGGCGAAGTGCTCGGCGAGCAGCAAGACGTCCTCGCGTCGCTCGCGCAGCGGTGGGACGACGATGCGCGCCGCGGCGATGCGATAGTAGAGATCGGCGCGGAAGGTGCCGCGGTTCACCTCGGCCCGCAGATCGCGATGCGTCGCCGACACCACGTGCACGTCCACCGCAACTTCCTTCGCGCCGCCCACGCGCCGAAGCTCCTTTCGCTGGAGCACGCCGAGGAGCGCCGGCTGCACGTGCGCCGGGAGCTCGCCGATCTCGTCGAGAAATAGCGTTCCGCCGTGGGCCCGCTCGAAGGCGCCGAGGTGCCGCTGGGCCGCGCCGGTGAAGGCTCCGCGCTCGTGGCCGAACAGCTCCGACTCCACCAGGTTGCCGGGGAGCGCGCCGCAGTCGACCACCACGAAGGGCCCCTTGCTCCGCGGGCTCTCGCTGTGGAGGGCGCGCGCAACCAGCTCCTTGCCGGTGCCGGTCTCGCCCTGAACCAGCACCGAGCCACCGAAGGCCGCCAGCCTACGGATCGCCTGGGCGACCCGGTGCATGGCCGCGCTCTGGAACACCAGCCCGGGAATCTCCAGGCGCGCCTCCGAAGGCTGCGTCTCCGCAGCCGCCGACACCACGAAGACGGTGTCGCCCACCCGGAGCTGGGCTCCCGCCGCGACGGTCGCGTCGCGAAGCCGCGTTACCCCCAGGAACGTGCCGTTGAGGCTCCCGAGATCGCGTACGAGCACACCGTCACCGCTCGCGACGAGCTCCAGGTGATACCGACTCACGGTGGGGTCGTCGAGCGCGAGATCGTTGTCCTCGGCAGAGCCCACCGTCACCGTTGCGCCGGCCTCCGCGCGCAGATGCTTACCGACGCTCGGGCCCCGGGTGACGGTGAGCGAGAGCCGTTGAATCTCCACCGCGGCCGAAAGCCTGTGGGGGCGCGTACGCTGACTCTCGTCCATGATGAACGGAGAGCGTAGCGCGTTTCGTCGAGCGCTTCAGCGGCCCGCGCGATGGATCGCGAACAGCAGAGCCTTGGCGAACACCTTGGCGCGGGTGGCGCAGATGTGGCCGGCGCCCTCCTCGTCGATGCCCTGACCCTTGCTGGGGCAGGTCGTCGTCGACCGGTTGCCTTGGCAGATGCGCCACACGCCGCCGACCTCGCAGCGCTTGCCGTCTTGCGTGCTTTCGATGTCCTGGAGATCGAAGATGGTGTCGCCCTTGAACGTCTCGAGCATCCACGTGCGCATCTTCATCTTCGGCGGATTCTCGGCCACGCTGTACACCAGCGGCGGCGTCACGTGGACGAAGCGAAGTCCGGCGGCCTTCACGTCGGCGACCAATTTCGCGTAGGCGGCCTCCACCGCGGGCAGGTCTTGCTCCTGGACGTCGGCGTATCCGAAGCTGAAGAACAGGACCTTGAGCCGCGATTTGTGGGTCGCGAGGGCCTTTCGCACGGCGGCCATCTTCTCCATCGGTGCGCCGTTGGCGACCCCTGCCACGTCGGTGAAGATGCCGCCGTTGAGCCCCTGCGCGGTGGCCTGACCGCGCTGGTGGTCGGGGCCGTAGTACTCGAACTTGTAGCCGAGCGCCTCGGCGCCATCTTCCAGGTCCTGGCCCACCGATTGGTGCAAGTACAGCGTGCCGAAGGTCCTCACCGCCTCCTTGTCGGAGAGGGAATCCCATGCGCTCGTTCCCGCGTTGCCCACCACGTTGGAGCCGGGCGCGCCCACCGCCAGTGGGGCTCCGGACTTCCCGGCGGCAGCCTGCTGCGGCGACGCGCTCGAGGCGCTCGCACCGCTGCTGTTGGAGGCGCTTCCCTTGCAGCCGGTAACCAGGGCCGTGGCGAGGAGCAGAGAACCGAGCCCACGAAGAACTTCCGACATCGCGCCATCCTACGGGATGCGGCGACGCCGGCGCACGTCACTCGAACAGCGATGGATCGACGCCCCTCGATGGCTCTTCGGCCAGGGCGCAACCGCGGGGGCCCGAGAGTCATCCCACCTCCGCCTCGCGGCATCACTGTGTGTCTCAATGCCACAGTTGCCGCACGAACCTCGAAGGAGATGCGAAAATGGGAATCAGCAAAGCCAGCGCGAAGTGGGATGGCAACATCAAGACCGGCAAGGGTGTCATGTCGCCCGCACACGGGGGTGACATCCCGTTCTCGCTCGGTTCCCGCTTCGAGGGTCAGCCGGGCAGCAATCCCGAAGAGCTCCTCGGCGCTGCCCTCTCCGGCTGCTTCTCCATGGCCCTCTCCTTGAGCCTCGAGAAGGCCGGCTCGCCCCCCAAGGCCATTCGCACCTTCGCCAACGTGAAGCTCGACAAGGACGGCGAGGGGTTCTCCATCACCGCCATCGAGCTCACCACCGAAGCCGAGGTACCGGGCCTCGACGCCGCGAAGTTCCAGACCATCGCCGAGGAGACCAAGAAGGGGTGTCCGGTATCCAAGGCGCTCGCCAGCGTGGGCAGCATCACGCTCAAAGCCAGCCTCTCCAGCGGCTGAGGCAACGAAGCGAACCCGCTCGGTCGAACATGGACGACCGCCAGCCACGGCTGAAGTAGCCTTCGTCCATGCCGCAACGAGCTCTGGGTTGGCGCACGCCGGTGGCCATGGCCTTCATCGTCCTCTGCGTCCTCGGAAGCCTGGGCCTGGACCTCACGGGTCTCGCGGTGGGCAACTTCGCAGAGGACGACATGACCAGCGCGCTCGCCGTGGTGGCCGCGGCCTTCGGCCTCCTGAGCACGCTGGTAGCTGCGGCGCTCTTCTTCTCCATCTGGATCCATCGCGCAGCCACCAACGTCCGCACCTTCGGCCAGCGCAATCTCCAGTTCACGCCGGGATGGTGCGTGGGGTGGTGGTTCGTCCCGTTCGCGTCGCTCTTCAAGCCACTCCAGGCCGTGAAGGAGGTCTGGCGGGCGAGCGATCCCGACACCGTCGGCGGCGACGGATCTGCGTGGCTGGGGTCGCCCCAGGCGCCGTCCAGCTTTGGTATGTGGTGGGGCTTTTGGATAGCGGGCGAAGTGCTCAATCGCATTTCCGCCCGCATCGACGACGTTCCCACCTCCAGCGGCATCGGGCTGGTGGGAACATTCTGCATGGCGCTGGCGGCTGCCAGCATCCTTTCCATCATGCGCAAGCTCGACGCGCGGCAACAGGCATGCTTCGCGCGTCTCGAGCAATTGCGCGACGCCGCACCGGCGCCGTACGGATCCTACGGCGGCGGCTACGGCGCGCCGCCACCTGCGGGTGGCTACGGCGCGCCCTACTGAGGGGACGGGCAACGGCCGAGCACGCGCGCCGCGTTGTCGTGGAAGAACGCCCGCACGTCGCCCTCCGGCCAGCCGCGTGCGCGG
>JABFRG010000462.1 GCA_013141295.1 Polyangiaceae bacterium | reverse complement strand
TCGCAGCTCCGGCGATCGCGGTGGCCGTCGTTCCGGTCAGGCCACCGGCGTGATGCAAAACCGCATCTCCAAGTCCACGCCCATCCGCGAGGTGGTGCAAGAGGGCCAGGAGATCATCGTTCAGGTCTCCAAGGATCCCATCGGAACGAAGGGTGCACGATGCACCAGTCACGTTTCGCTCCCGGGTCGCTACGTGGTGTACCTCCCGACGGTCGACCACATCGGTATCTCCAAGCGCATCGGCTCCGACAAGGAACGGGCGCGGCTCCGCGAGACCATCGAGGGCATGAAGCCCCCGAGCGGCGGCCTCATCGTGCGCACCCTGGCCGAAGGCCTCACCAAGAAGCAGCTCAAGCAAGACGTGGGCTACCTGGTGCGTCTCTGGGGCGAGGTGGCCAAGAAGAAAGAGGGCGCGCGCGCCCCGGCGCTGCTCTCCAGCGAGCTCGACATCGTGCTCAAGGTGGCGCGCGATCTGTTCACCGACGAAGTGGACCAGGTGGTCATCGACGACCGCCACCAGTACGAACGCCTCATCCGCTTCGTGGAGATGTTCGCTCCCGACCGCGTGAAGGACGTGGAGCTCTACACCGGCAAGGAACCGCTCTTCGACGCCTACGGCATCGAGGACGAGATCCAGCGCGCGCTCTCGCGCAAGGTGCCGCTGCCCTCCGGTGGCTACCTGATCATCGATCAGGCCGAGGCCCTCACCGCCATCGACGTCAACACCGGTCGCTTCGTGGGCAAGGGCTCCAAGGACATGGAGGAGACGATCCTCAAGACCAACCTGGAGGCGGTCAACGAGATCGCCTACCAGCTTCGCTTCCGCAACATCGGCGGCCTCATCATCCTCGACCTCATCGACATGGAAAAGTCGTCGAGCCGCGAGAAGGTGCGCCGCACGCTGGACGACCTTCTCCAGAAGGACAAGGCGAAGACCACGCTCAACCGCATCTCCGACCTCGGCCTCATCGAGATGACGCGCAAGCGCACCCGTGAGAGCCTCGGGCGCTTCTTGCACGAGCCCTGCTTCTACTGCGACGGCACCGGCCAGCTGCAGTCGAAGGAGACCATCGCCTTCGAGATCCTCCGGGAGATCCGCCGCAAGCACAAGGACCTGCCGGGCTACACCATCCAGGTGAGCGCGCACCCGGCGGTGGTCGACCTCCTCAGCGGTCCGGAGAAGGCCACCATCGCCGACGCCGAGAACCGCTACCTGCGGAAGATCGCCATCGTCCCGCGCAAGGACTACCATCTCGAGCAGTTCGACATTTCCGGGAGGTAGCCATGAGCGGTGACGACATGCGCGCCCACGAGCGCGTCACGATCAACAAAGAGTTCGAGTCGTTCGACGCCTTCATCCAGGAATACGTCACGAACATCTCGCGCACCGGTGTGTTCATCCGCGCGCAGCAGCCGCTGCCGGTGGGTACCAGCGTGAACCTCCGCTTCACCGTCATCATGGACGACATCGAGACCATCGAGGGCGTGGGCGAGGTGGTTCGCGTGGAGAAGGACGGCATGGGCGTCGTGTTCCGCGAGCTCTCGTCGTACTCCAAGGGCCTCATCGACCGGCTCCTGACCCGCTAGCCCCGCGGGCGCGGTGAATTCCGCGGCGGTAAGAACTTTTTGACCGAGCGGTCCGTCCAACGGAAGGACCGCTCTTCACTTCATGAGGTTTCCCATGCGCGCACCGCTTCTTTTGCTTCCGGTTCTCTTGGCTGCTTGCGACGGCAAGGAGAGTCCGCCCCCCAACGCGCCTCCGGCACCCAGCACCACGGTGGCTGCGGCCACGCCCAGCGCATCGGCGACGACCGCCCCCACCGCGGCGCCCGAAGGCACCCCGCCGGCCGCCAATGCCAACGCGGGCAGCAGCGACGGCGCCAACGTCTTCGCCTTCAAGCTCTTCGGCAAGGCCAAGAGCGCCGACAAGAACGTGTTCCTGGGACCCACCAGTCTGCGCGCGGCGCTCTCCATGGCGACCCTGGGCGCCAAGGGCGCCACCGCGAGCGAGTTGGTCTCGGCCCTCTCCGTGGAGAGCGAGCCCGGGAAGATCGCCGACGCGGCCAAGAAGGAGAATGGCGACTGGATCGGCGCCCGCGGCACCGGCGCCGAGCTCTACACGGCGAACCGCCTGTTCGGCGAGAAGACCTACCCGCTCAAGGCCGACTTCAACGCCAAGGCCGAGAGCGGCTTCGGCGCCAAGCTCGAGGCGCTCGACTTCCGCGGCAACCCCGAGGGCGCCCGCGGCACCGTGAACAAGTGGGTGGTCGACCAGACCAAGAACAAGATTCCCGATCTGCTGCCGAAGGGCTCCGTCACCAAGGACACCCGGCTCATCCTCGCCAACGCGGTGTACTTCAAGGCCAGCTGGGAGATGCCCTTCACCAAGGGGCTCACCAAGGACGAGGCGTTCTACCCCAAGGGCGACTCGCTCGGGACCACCGCCGTGCCCACCATGCACCGCTATGGCACCATGCGCGCCAACGTGTTCCCCGGCGGCAAGGTCGCCGAGCTCCGCTACGGCAACACCGATCTGGCCATGGACATCGTCGTCCCCGACGACAAGAACGGCCTCGAAGCCCTGGAAGCCAACCTCGACGAGGGGAAGTTCCAGGAGTGGACCATGGGCCTCATGCCCAAGACCGTGAACCTCTCGCTCCCCAAGTTCACGTTCTCGTGGGGCGGCAGCGTAGCCGACTCGCTGAAGCAGCTGGGCGTGAAGACCGCCTTCGGGCCCGGCGCCGATTTCACCGGCATCGCCGACCCCAAGAGCCCGAAAGATGCACTCTACATCGACAACGTCTTTCACAAGTCGTTCGTCTCGGTCGACGAGTCGGGCACCGAAGCCGCCGCCGCATCGGCCGTGGTGATGGGCGTGAAATCTGCCATCGGTCCCGATCCGTCGGTCATCGAAGTGAAGGCCGACCACCCCTTCCTCTTCGTCATCCGCGACGTCAAGAAGGGCCGCGTCCTCTTCATCGGCCACCTCCGCGATCCCAAGGCGGGCTGAGGCGCTGCGCTGCGAAGAGCGCACGATCTCTCGTAGATCCTTCGCGTAGGGTGGCCGTCCACAGGCCATGCGTACGCTCTTCCTCGCCGCCTCCGTTGTCACCCTCGCTTGTGGTGGCGCCGAGCCCACACCGGTGGCGCCCGCAGGCCCGACGGAGGTCGCACCGCCCACCGCGCCCTCCGCACCTCTTCCGTCGCCGGTCGCGGCCGCACCGACCGGCGTGCCCCAGGAAGTGCCAGTACCCCCCGCAGCTCCCGCAGCTCCAACCGCCGTGCGCGGCTCGGTGGAAGCCGCCAACGGCTTTGCCTTCCGCATGTTCGCCCGGGCGCGCAAGAGCGCCAGCGCCAACGTCTTCATGGGGCCGGCCAGCCTGCGAACGGTGCTCGCCATGACGGCGCTCGGCGCCAAAGCGACGACCATGACCGAGCTCTCGGCGACGCTCGGATTGCACGACGATCCGGCGAAGATCGCCGAGGACGCCCGCGAGGAGGACGCGGATCTCGTGCGCGCCCGCGGCAAGGGTGCGCAGCTCTTCTCCGCCAACCGACTCTTCGGCGCGAAGACCTTCCGTACCTTGCCGACCTTCAACGCCCTGGCTGGACGCGGCTTCGGCGCCGACCTCGAGCTCCTCGATTTTGCCGAATCGGAGAAGGCGCGGGCCACGGTGAATCGCTGGGTCAGCGAGCACACCGCGAGCAAGATTCCCACGCTTCTGCCGGAGGGAAGCGTCGACGGCGATACGCGCCTCGTGCTGGCCAACGCCATGTACTTCAAGGGCACCTGGGCCGCGAAGTTCAAGCCGGCGCTCACCCGCGCCGAACCGTTCTACGGCGACTCGGCGGCTTCGCCGACGACCGCGCCCACCATGCATCGCAAGGGGGCGATGACGGCGGGCGCGTTCCCCGGCGGCAAGATCCTCGAGCTTCCCTACGATCGCACGGACCTCGCCATGGACATCGTCTTGCCCGACGACAAGAAGGGGCTAGAGGCACTGGAGGCGAACCTCGACGAGGCCGTGTTCACCCGGTGGACGCGCTACCTGGGCGGGATGACCGTCGACCTATCGCTCCCCAAATTCAAGATGGACTGGGGCGGCCCGGTGAACCGCGATCTCCAAGCGCTGGGCATTCGCGCGGCGTTCTCGTCACGCGAAGCGCCGATTGCCGATTTCACCGGAATCGCGCCGCCCAACCCCACCGGTCCGCTCTTCATCTCCGCTGTATTTCACCAGGCATTCGTCGCTATCGACGAGGCGGGCACCGAGGCCGCCGCTGCGTCCGCCGTGGTCACGACCATGATCACCTCCGTCGAGTCCGAGCCGCCGACCATGGTGTTCAAGGCCGACCATCCGTTCTTCTTCGTCATCCGCGACACCAAGAAGGGACGCATCCTCTTCATGGGCCACTATCGCGACCCGAAGGTCGGCTGAGCAATGCGCTCAGTCATGGCGGACGACGAGGGTCACGAGCGCTGCGGCGTCGGCGTCGTTCACGGAGATGCGTGTATTGTCTCCGATCTGTAGCTCGCCGCTGCCACGCACCCGGACGGTCCAGGCGCCCTGCGCTGCGTCGAGACAGGGATCGCCCGCGCACGCCGAGAG
>JABFRG010000559.1 GCA_013141295.1 Polyangiaceae bacterium | reverse complement strand
GCGCGATAGCCGAGGGAACCGCGTCGCACTGCGGCCACGAAACGCGGGTCCCCGCCGGCAGCTCGTGGCCGCAGTGCGACGCGGTTCCCTCGGCCATCGCGCTGACCCCCAACCCCACCACCAGCGCAGTGCGCGCGGTCAATCCCAAGACCCCGCACTCCACGCTCGCGGCGCAGAACGATCTCTTCCAGGAAGCCATGGCCCGCAAGCGGTCCGGCGACGCCAACGGCGCGGTGGCGCTCTTCGACCAGCTCGCGGCCAGCTATCCGGGCGGCGTCCACGCGGAAGACGCGCTGGCGGAGAAGATGCGCATCCTGCGGACCCGTCGCCTCGCCGAGGACTACCTTCGCCGCTACCCCGACGGGTACGCCAAGAAGGAAGCCGACACGATTCTCGGGAAGTGATGGCCTCGCGCGGGCGATGGACCGGTGGAATCGTGGCAGCGCCGCTCCTGCTGGTGGCGGCCTGCAACGGTCAATTTCGCTTCGACGAGGAGCCGCAGGATGGCGGCACCGAAGGCGGTTCGGCCTTCGTCTCACCCTGCAAGCAAGACACCGATTGCCGCCTCGCCACCCTGCACTGCGATGTGCCGGCCGGCGTATGTGTAGAATGCACCAAAGACGGTGACTGCACCGGGAGCGCCGGGGGGGCGCGCTGCGATACCTCCATCAACCGGTGCGTGCAGTGTCGCGCCCGCGGCGACTGCTCCAGCACCGAAACGTGCGACACCATCAGCGGCACCTGCGTCGAGCGTTGCACCGACCTCGGGCCGGCCTGCACCACGCCCGGCACCCGTTGCGACGACGGCATCTGCCGGACCTGTGAACGCAGCACCGAGTGCAAGGTCGCGACCGCGCCCACCTGCAACCGCAACAACGGGCGCTGCGTGGAGTGCCTCTCCGCCGCCAACTGCCCCCAGGGACGCGCCGTGTGCTTCCTCCAGCGCGGAATTTGCGTGGCGTGCTTGACCTCGGCCGATTGCCGGGATGCCGCAGCTCCGCTGTGCGATCCCGCCAGCAATACCTGCGTCGCGCCGTAGCTCCCCGCGCTTTTCGTCGTCCTGCGTAAATGTGGCCTGCTTCGACCCGGCGGGCGGTACCTCAATAGCGAAAGCCCAACGCTTTCCGTTGGGCTCGCCCGAGTCAGGCCTATGAAACGCATTCTGCTGCTTCTCGTGCTCGTCGGTACCGGCGTCGGTTGCTCCCACGTGAACGCTTACGAGCGTGGCAAGCTCGCGCACCCCACCATGACCCCCGGCGGCATGGGCGGCCCTGGTGAAGAGCACATGTATTCGGTGCAAGAAGGCGCTACCGGTGGCGACACGGCGGGCGGCGGCGGATGCGGCTGCAACTAACTCGGTCTGCGCGTCCCCTGTCTCCGTCCTCGCGTCTCCCTTGGTTCCTCGCTTCGGCCTTTGCCGTGGGCGTGGCGACGGCTTCGCCTTCGGCGCGCGCCGAGGGAAACCTCACGGCCAAGGTCGGCGCCGAGACGTCCGTTTTCCAGGACTCCAACGCCACCACGGTGTTCACCCCCACCCTCGCGGCAGGCGTCGAGAGCCCGACCGCCGGCTGGGGCGTCAACGGACGCTACCTGGTCGACGTGGTCTCCGCGGCCTCGCCCGACATCGTCTCCACCGCTTCGCGCCGATGGATGGAAGTGCGCCACGCCGGCAACCTGGGCCTTCGCTACAAGCCGGGCAACACCGGCTTCGCCATCAACGGCTCCACGTCGTACACGCCGGACTATCTGTCGTTCTCCGGCAGCGGCACCTTCACGCAAGATCTCGACGACAAGAACCTCACGCTCATCGCGTCGTACGGGCTCGGCTACGACCGCATCGGCAAGACCGGCACCCCGTTCTCGGTGTTCTCGCGCGACTTCGTCTACCACATGATCAGCGCGGCGGTTTCCCGCGTGGTCTCGTCGTCGACCATCTTCACGGTGGTGGGCGATCTGCAGCTGGAGCGCGGCGATCAGTCCAAGCCCTACCGCTTCATCCCGCTCTTCAGTCCGCAAGATGCGGGAAAGATCGGCGCCGGCGCCTCGCCCGATCTGGTGTCGAACCTGCGGCTCCAGGAAAAGCCGCTGGAGCAACTGCCGCTGGCGCGCGACCGCTACTCGCTCACCGGGCGCCTCGCCACGCGTTTCTCCGGCTCCACGCTTCGTCTCGACGAGCGCCTGTACGCCGACAGCTGGAACATGAAGGGCACCACCACCGACGGTCGCTACATGATCGACCTCGGTGAGCGCGTCACCGTGTGGCCGCACCTCCGCTTCCACTACCAATCGCCGGTCGACTTCTGGAAGCTCGCCTATGTGTCGAATGGGCCAGCCGACATTCCCAAGCTCCGTACCGGCGACCGCGAGCTGGGGCAGCTCATCAACGTGGGCACCGGCCTCGGCTTTCGCTGGGCGCTCGGTAGCGCCGGCGACAAGAACGCCTGGGTGCTCACCGCCACGGTCGATGGCGTCTACACCAAGTTCTTCGAGGCGCTCTACGTCACCCAGCGGCTCAGTGTGCTCGGTGTGCTGAACCTGGAGGCTACGTTTTGAACCGCATCGTCTCGACGTCGTGGGCCGTGCTCGGCGCGCCCTTCCTGGTGGTCCTCGGGCTCTCTTGCGGCGATCCGGTGCACGCGGGTGCGGTCGCCGATCTCGGCCCCGAGGCTTCGGGTGTCCGCACCGGGCCGCTGCACCGACCGGGTCAGCCCTGTACCGTATGTCACAGCGGCTCGGGACCGGGCAGCCCCACCTGGGTGGTCGCGGGAACCGTGTTCGATGGAGCGGGCAGCGCGACGCCGGCGGTGGGCGCCAAGGTCTCGCTGGTGGATGCCAAGGGCGAACAGCTGACTCTCACCACCAACGGCGCCGGCAACTTCTACGTCCGCGAGGGCGCCTTCGGCGGCGCATTGCCGTTTCGCCAGGTGACCATCTCCCAGGATGGGCACGTAGACGCGATCATGAAGACGCAGATCAACGGCACCGGGGGCTGCGCCGAGTGCCATCGCGGCAACGGCAATCAGGGGCGCGTGCCGGCGCTCTTCCTGGGAGCCAAGCAATGAGCGCCGCATTCGTTCGTCGCATCGCGCTCGCCTCGCTGGCCGCCGCCGCGCTTTCCACCGCTGCGTCGTGCTCCACCCCCGAAGACGGTCGCGTGGGCGTGACGGGGCCGCCGGGGCCGGTGGCGCCTCAGGCCTGGGAAGTGGGCAATGCGCTCCTCTACACGTGCGGCTCCCTCGACTGCCACGGCTCCAAGTACCGCAACATGCGCGTGTACGGCTTCGGCGGGCTGCGCGCCGATCCCTCGATGCTGCCCAGCGGCGAAGGCACCACCGACGCAGAGTTCGCGCTCACCTACCGGGCGGTGGTCGGCCTCGAGCCCGAGGTCATGACCAACGTGACGCGGGAGAAGAGCGGCTACGATCGCCTGGCCTTGGTGCGCAAGGCCAAGGGCCTCGACAACCACAAGGGCGGCAATCGAATGGCCTCCGGTAGCGCCATGGAGAAGTGCCTGCTCTCGTGGCTCGGCTCGGCCACCGACGTCGATGCCTGCAACGCGGCGTCGCTCCCGACGAACGTCGTCAAGCCCGCAGCCGATGCTGGCGCCGATGCCAAGGCTGGCGACGGCGGCTGACGGACCTTCGTCTCTCTCTGTGGCGAGCGAAGGGCCCGAGCGATCACTCCCGACGCGAGAATTTCTATCTTCGTAGGTCGCTGAATATCCCGGCGAATCACGCACACGTACTCACGGAGAGGTGATCGCGTATGAAGCGTGAGAACGAAGACAGTGGGCTCGTCGACCTCGATGCCCTGATACGGACCATGAACGAGGATGCCGAGCGCGCGCGGCGAGCGCAGTCGGCGAGACCCCTGAAGCTCGAGCCGCGAACCGTCCCGCAGCGCTTACCCAGGACGCCGAAGCGGCCGCGGCTCCGGCGAATTGCCGTGGCCGTGGTGGCGCTCGCGTCACTGGGTGGGAATGCGTTCGCGCTGGCGAAGGTTGCAGCTCGGGTGCTCGAGGAACGTGCCACTGCGACCGAGGGCGCGACGCCTCCACGCACTGCGCTCGGAACCGCGGCCCCCGCGCCGCTCCTGCCGCCGGTGATGGCCGTCACCGCCGATGCGATTCCACCGCCGCCCACTCCGCTTCCGAGTGCGTCCGTGACCGCGCGCCCTGTCTCGGCCCGCGCGCCGATGGCCAGCGCAGCGCCGCGCGAGCCGGAAATCCCGGTGGCACTCGCGCCCGCAGCAGAATCGACCGCAGCCCCGAAGATCGACCTCTCCCACAGCGAAGGAGGCGCGAGCCTCATGGAAGCGATGCGCCTGGCGGCAGGGCCGTCGGCGGAGACGCGTGCCATGCCGGCCCCGGTGTTCTCGCGGGTGGAGCCCGAGGCCAAGCAGCTCCATCCCGCGCCCGGCGCGCTCGTCGCCGCCATCGCCAACGTGCAAGACGGTGCGCGTCGATGTCTGGAGCCGGGGGACGCGCCCCGCGCCTGCACCGTGGTCTTCCGTAGCAGCGGCGACGTGGCCCGCGTCGACGTGCCCGGTGGCGATCCGAAGAGCGAGTGCATCCGCGCCTCCCTCGCCCGCGCGCGCCTCGACGCCTTCTCCGAGCC
>JABFRG010000492.1 GCA_013141295.1 Polyangiaceae bacterium | reverse complement strand
CTCGTACGCCGCGTGCTCCTCCCGGGAAAGCTCGCGACCATCGGCGCCGCTCTTCGGCGGCAAGCGATCCACGAGGCTCCAGTCGAAGCGCACCGCGCGCTCATGGACGCGGCCCAAGCCCTTGCCGCGACCCTCCGGGGCTACCACCAGGTGCCGCACGTAGCCTGCTTCGGCGAGGGTTTGCACGTAGCAGTAGCCGCACACGGCGCCGTCCTCCTCGACGATGGCGGTGGTGGGAACGAGATCCCGTTCCCAGGTTGCCGCGGACGGCGTGGGATCCGGCGTCTTCAGCTCCGGGAACATCCGGGCGAAGGCTTCGTAGTCGGCGGCGGTCGCGGGGCGGATGGTGCGCATGGAAGAAATCCGTCGTCGGTGAAGGTTTCCGCCGGAGCATAGCAACGCTTCGGCTTGCGCAATTTGTCCAAATCTCGCCAGGTTTTCGAGTCCATTAAGGAGCCCATGCCCGCGCCGCGCACGCCGCTCTCCCTTCTCGACCCGGTGCCCTTCGCCCGCGTCGACGCAGAGACGCTCCGAAAGGCCATCGTCTTCGCCTTCGCCACCGGCGACGTGGGCGACACCTTCGAGAGCGCCGTGGGGAACATGAAGCTCGCCCCCAGCACCTGGGACCCGACGGACTTCGCGGGCGACGTCTTCTTGTCCGAGGTGGTGCGCCGCTGCATGCGCATCGAGATCGCGGGCACATCGTACGTGCCCGGTGGGTTCCTGCTCCGGGTGCTCGGGTCGCCGCCTGCGGACCTCGACGTGGTGCCCTTTCGTCATCGGGTGTTGCGGGAGCTCCTGGCTTCACCCGGCCTGCGGGAAGATGCGACCGCGCTCTACGCGCGCCTCGTGCACCTCCGCGACTTGCTGAGCCGCAGCGGCCTCGGCGTGCACCTCGAGGCCAACCGCCGGCGCATCGACGTGCTGCGCACGCTGGTGGACATCGCCGCGGTGGCCGCGCGCTTCGACGGCGCCGAGAGCGCGCTCTCGCGCATCGGCACCTGGGGGCGGGTGTTCACCGAGAGCGCCGACCACGCGCGCATCGCCGAGCTCCTCGCCTACGAGGACGCGGCCAGCGAGCTCGAGGTGCGGGTGCGTCTGGGCTTCGATGGCCGCATTCGCTCCCTGCGCGTGGTGGGCCGGGTGGAAGCAACCGACAACGCCTTTCACCGGAGCGCTGCCGGTCGCATCGCCACCAAGGTCTCGCTGGCCCTGCGGGGCGAGTCCTTCGGCGACGAAGAGCTCCTCTCGCGCATGCTCGACGACGTGTTCACCGGCATCGACGACTGGCTCATCGATGCCTTTCCGCTGCTGGGCGATCTCGAGGTGTACCTGGCCACGCTGGCTTTCCGCGACGTTGCCACCAAGGCCGGTCTCGAGACCTGCCTGCCCACCTTCGCGGCCGGCGAAGGGCGAAGCCTCGAGGGGCTCTTCAATCCGCTCCTGGTGGGCGAAGGTCGATCGGTCGTCGTGTGTAATCTGCACACGAACCGCGACGACTCGATGGTGCTCATCACCGGCCCCAACTCCGGCGGCAAGACGCGATTGTTGCAGTCGGTGGCGCTGGCCCAGGTGTTCGCGCAAGCGGGGCTCTTCGTGCCGGCGCGCGCCGCCTCGCTCCCGCCGGCGGAAGGGCTCTTCGTCTCGCTCATCGAGCACGCGCGCGCCGATCAGACCGAGGGGCGCCTGGGCACCGAGCTCTTGCGCATTCGCCGGCTCTTCGAGCGGCTGCGGCCGCACTCGCTGGTGCTCCTCGACGAGCTCTGCTCGGGCACCAACCCCGACGAGGGCGAGGAGATCTTCCGGCTGGTGATCCGCGTGCTGGGCGAGCTGCACCCGGCGACCTTCGTGACCACGCATTTTCTCGCCTTCGCCGCCAAGCTCGCCGCCGACACGCCCTCGCTCGAGGCGCTGCAAGTGGAGCTCGGACCCGACGGCGCAGCCACGTTCCGCTTCGTCCCCGGCGTGGCCACCTCGTCGCACGCGCGGGCCACGGCTTCGCGCCTGGGGGTGAGCGAGGACGAGCTGCTGGCATTGGTGCGTGTGCGCGCATCCCGCTGACCTGACATCGGTGCCGCGGTCCGTGCCCGCGGCACAACTGTGTCAGGCCCAGCAAATTCCGGCGTTTCCCGCTTTCATGCGATGGCATCTTCCGTGCAGACCGGTCCCGCATGCGTTCCTTTCTCGCCTCCCTGCTCGTCGTCGCTTCGCTGACGGGGTGCTCTTCCGATCCGTCCTCGTCCTCGTCGTCCTCGTCCGGTGCGCAGAGCTCCGGTACCCCCACCACGTCGAGCGGCGGCACCGCGGCCCCCAAGGTCACGCGCGAGATGGTGCGCCCGGCCATCGAAGGCACCTGGACCGGAACCCTGGTGAAAGACGGCGTGAGCACGCCTGCGACGCTCGTCGTGAAGGTGCGGGATACGCTCGCCACGCAGTGCGGTGGCGGCACACTCAGCGACGACGGTGCCTTGCAGATCCTGTGCATCCCCACCGCAAGCCTGGGCATCGAAGCGGAGCTGTCCATCGGCGAGGAGCGGAGGCCGCTCCTCGGTGCCATCGAGGTTCCGCAGACGAAGTTCACGGGCTGGGGAATCGTCTCGCTCTCGAGCCCCCAAGCGAGCATCCGCGGCACGCTCGACCCGCGCACCGAGGCCGGAGCGCACCAAGGAAGCATCCACGCGAGCGTGGGTTTCGCCGGCGATAGCTACGACGCGACGTTCACCAACGCCCGTTGACGCGCGGGCACCTGCGCTGGGGAGGTCGCAGCGCAGGGACTTTGGACGCCGATCGCCGGAGGCGGGAACGCGATCGCGCTTGGCGATGAATGGACCCACGGGTCGTGCCGTCCTTCGGCCCATGAAGCGCACGTCACCTTTGCTTGCACTGAGTCTCTTGGCGTTCGCCTGCAGCTCCACCGACGTCGTCGCCCTGTCGGCCACCGACGCCGGAACCGAGATGCCGGATGCGGAGCCGGGGCCGGAGGATGCCGCGGTCACGCCGGTGGATGGCGGCAAGCCGCGAGACGCGTCCGCCGATGCAGCGCCCCAGGAGAGCTGCTCGAGCGACGGTTGGTGCGAGAGTCTGGGCGCGCCGGTGGCTCCCGCGGGCGCCGCCGCGGTGCACGTGACCTCGGCGGGCGATCCGTGGATCGTCTCCGACGGTGCGTACTACCGAACCGGGACCAGCTGGGGCCACCTCGAGCTGAAACGCACGCGCATCGCCGACTCCTTCAAGTTCACCACCGAAACGTACGGCGTCACCAGCGTCCCCACCGGCGAGGTCTGGGTCGTCGGTCAAGAGGGCTACGCCGCCCGCGTGAAGCCCGGCCTCACCGAGTTCAAGAACGCCTTCGGAGCGCCGAGCTTGACGGGCATCTGGGGCGCTTCTGCCACCGACGTGTGGGCGGTGGGCGTGACCGGCCTGCGGTTCCACTGGAATGGCACCGCGTGGAGCGGCGCGGGTGCGGCCACCAATCTCCGGGGCGTCACCGGATTCAGTGCCACCGACGTGTGGGCCTACGGCACGACCAGCGTCGCCACCCCGTACCTCGAACGTTGGAACGGCACGAGCTGGGCCCCGGTGCTCGCGCCGGAGAGCACCGCCGTCGGCAGCATCGCGTCGCTCTGGGGAAGTAGCCCCAGCGACCTGTACGCCATCATCACCGACACCGGCCTGCCGCATGCGGTGCACTTCGACGGCACCAGCTGGACCGGCATCGCGGCCGTCACCGGTCGACCCCGCAGCGTGTGGGGCTCGGCGGCGAACGACGTGTGGATCGTGGGCGGCGCCGGGAGCGTCTTCCACTTCGACGGCACGCGCTGGAGCACGCAGACCTCCGGGGTGCGCTACGACCTCATCTCCGTCGCCGGAAGCAGTAGCACCAACCGTGGATCGCCGGTGCCGGCGGGGTCATCCACCATCGCTGAGCGGTGCAAAGTGCCCCAACGGGCCCAAAAAACCGCAGGCGAAAGCCGAATCGCCGTGCGGGAAAAGTCTCGTATTTCGTGGAGGTTTGCCCTTCGAGTATAGTCCCAGGTCCACCCCTCGGGCCTTCGAGGGGCTTCCCATGCTCCCGCTCTTCTTCGACATTTCCAGCACGCTCGCGGTCGAGGACCGAACCGAGACGCGCGTCCGTTACGTCGACCCGGACGCGGTGCTGGATATCGAGACCGACCCGAAGCTGAGCTACCGCGGGTCCATTCGCCACAACCTCGACTCGTTCACGCTGAGCTACGGGCCGCGCATCGTCCTCACCAACATCACCGGCGACTCGGCCCCGGTGAACGGTCTGGAGAGCGACGCGCAGAAGCTCGACTTCATCCACCAGGGCAACGCGCTCCTCGAGTGGCAGTGGGGTCCGCGCACGCGCTTCATCTCCAACAACGTGGTGCAATACGGCACCGCCAGCGTGGGTACCCTGCTGGTGCAGCCGCGCTGGAACGGCGAAGACAGGCCCCTGGCCGCCCGCCCGTTCTCGCCCAACGCCCGCGCGCGCTTCGACTTTCTCTCGCTGAACCTCGAGTCCGGGTTCTTCCACTTCGTGACGCCCCGGCTCTCGGTGGCGCCGTCGGTCTTCTACCTCACCTACGGTGGCCCCGACGCCGAGTCGCGCAAGCGCCTGAACTACCTGCAAAACCCGGGGTTCAAGGTGGCCATCAACTATTCCCTGTGGCCCACCGACGATCTCATCATCGAGGTCGCGCCGCAGGTGAACATCTTCACCTCCACCACGCAGGCCCTCGATACCCAGCTCCGCCCGCTCGACACGAATGGCCAGGTGGTGGTGCTCGACGATCAGGGCAAGGTGCCCGCCGGCGTCACCCCGCAGTTCGTGAGCCGCGACGCGCCGCCCATCTACCAGGGCTACGGCGAAACCCGCTGGCGCCACCGCTTCAGCGCGCTCACCAGCACCGAGCTCGCCGGCGGCGTCAACGCCACGCTCCAGGACCGGAGCACCAACCCCGACGATCCGTTCAACTTCTCCAAGGGCCCCACGTCGCTCGACGCGCGGGTTTTCCCCATCGCCGAGGCGCTGGTGAACGTGGGCTTCAAGACCTCGTTCGCCAAGGGGCGCCTCATCGCCTACTCGCGGCTGGCGCCCTGGCTCAACCTGCTCACCGGTGACAACCAGGAGCGCTCCGAGAACGTGCTGGCGGCGGCCTTCGTGTTCGGTCTCAACACCGTGCGCGCGCAGGCCGGCTTTTACACCACGCTCCCGGACGAGCAGCTCCCGTTCCGGCAGATCACCGGCGAGCTGAGCTACGAGCGGAAGATCACCAAGGCGTGGTCCTTCGACATCGGCGCGCGCGTCGGTCAGCAGACCGCCAACGTGCCGGACTTCAACAAGGCGAAGCCCCTCGACGAGCCCCGCGAGATCTCCACCTTTCAGCCGGGCGGCTTCGTCGGAATCGCGTTCCAACCCCAAAACGTGAAGTTTTAGCCGTGTCGGACCTGAAGCGCCTGTACGAGGACAGCTTCTTCAAGGAGACGTGGATCACCATGGGGGTGGTCTTCGTGGCCTCGGTGGTGGCGAGCTTCCTCGGGGGTGCTGCGCCGGCGCTGGCGCTCGCCTGGATCCCGCTGGGGTTCTACTACGCCGTGCGCGCGCCGCTCCACATCGGCCTGCGCATGTTCCTGGTGCTCTCGCTGTTCATCGAGCCGCCGGAGATGATGCCCGGCGCGGGGTACTGGGTGACGCCGCTCGAGGCCGCCAACAACACGTTCTACGGCAGCCTGAAGATGCTCACCGGCCTGCCCGGTCTGTACTTCTCGCTCTTCCTGCTCATCGCGTTCATCTTCTGCGTGCGCGCGCGCAAGGCTGCCAAGCCCGAGACCAAGATGCCGGCGGCGCGGCTCGCCCGTCGCACCCTGGGCATCACCTGGTTCGCGGTCATCGGCTTCGAGGTGTACGGCATCCTCCGCGGCGGCAAGCTCGAGCCCTCGTTCATCCAGGTGCTTCCGCTCTTCACCATGCCGGTGGTGGGCTACGCGTTCCTCATGGGCCTGCGCGGTCGCGAGGACCTGTACGCGCTGGCCAACATCATCGTCTCGGTGGCCATGGCGCGCTCGGTGCTGGTGGCCTGGGTGTTCTTCATCATCTGCCTGCCCCAGGGCTTTCGTCCGGAGTACGCCACCACCCACGGCGACTCGGTCACCTTCGCGGCGGCCTTCCTCATTCTCCTGGCCAACGTCATCGAGATCCGCAATCGGCGCACCTTCTGGCGCTTCGCCATCGTGGGCGGTGGCCTGCTCATGGCCATGGTCATGAACAACCGGCGCCTGGCCTTCGCCAGCATCGCGGTGGGTGCCATCGCCATGTATGTCACGCTGCCGCAGAGCAAGACCCGGCAGAAGGTGAACCGCTACCTGCGGATCATCATCCCCACCGCCGGCCTCTACCTCTTCATCGGCGAAGGCATCGATCACCCGCTCTTCGCCCCGGCCCGCCTGGCCTGGTCGGCCTTCGCGCAAAAAGACGAGTCGTCCAACTCGCGCGTGGTCGAGAACGAGAACTTGATGGCCACGCTCAACGACTTTCCGGTGCTCGGTCAGGGCTTCGGCCACGAGTACAAGGAGCTCGAGAAGCACGGCGACATCAGCGAGTTCATGCCGCTCTACAAGTACGTGCCGCACAACAGCGTGCTCTGGCTGTGGACGGTGGGCGGTCTGGTGGGCTTCGTGCTCCTCTGGATGGGCTACGTGGTGGCCACGTACCTTGCTGCGCGCGCCTATCGTTTCGCCGAGAACCCGGTGGAGCGCGCGTCGACCTTGGCCTGCGTGGGCATGGTGGCCATCTGCATCTCCAACGACTGGGGCGACGTCGGCGCCCAGAGCAACCTGCGCATCGTCATGTTCGCGGTGGCCTTCGCGGTGGGCGCGCGGGTATGCGCCGACGCCGAGCTACGCGCCCGCGCGATGGGCTAGGGAGCGCAGGGCTCGTAGTGCACGGTGAGGGTGACGGCGTCGACGGACGCGGTCTCGTCGGCAGCGGGAAGGCCGCGTGCGGCGATGGCTACACCGAGATCGGTCGCGTTCACGTCCGCGGGGGTCCAGGTGGTGCCCCACAGCTCAGTGGGCGAGCCGTACGTGATGGTGTCGAGGGTGGTGCCCCACGACCCCTGCGCGACCTTGCCGGTGCCGGGAACGCCGGCCTTCACCATGGCGATGGATTGATCGCCGATCTCGTCTTTGAAGCTCGCTTTGCGGGTGACCTGCACCACGAAGCCGCGCACGATGGAACGCGCCGGGAGCGTTGCGCCGTAGCCGCTGGTGCGCAGCCAGTGGCTGCTGACGCTGCCCGACATGGATGCCGTGTGGGCCAGCGCGCCGTCGAGCGCGAGCGCGTTGCTCGCGCCAATCCAGGCGACGGATCCCACGCGCGCGTCGTCTACCGCGGCCGAGGGCTTCAGCGTCGTCTGCATCACCAAGCCGGAAGGAACGCACGGGCCGGGCGGGATCGCCGCATCGCCGGCGTCGGTGGACCCATCCTTCGGCCCGCCATCGATGAACGCTTCGCCACCCGCGTCGGTGCGTCCGGTGCCGCCTCCATCGCCGCGCGGCGCGCCGCCGCCCAGCCCGTCCATGTCCACCAGCAGCGAGCACCCGCCGGCGAGGAGCCCCACGGCACAGGCAGCCATTCCGCGGGCGAAAGTCGGACGAAGCATCCTGGGTTGATACGAGACACAATGTAGGTCGTCAACCCACCATCGAACGTCGGTTCGGCATTGGGTCGAAACGGTGTGCCCCCCGAGCGAATCCAAGCTCTTCATGGCCACGAACAACCTCGACGTCGATGTGGCCATCCTCGGCGCCGGAACCGCGGGCATGGTCGCCTACCGGGCCGCGCTCGCGCACACCGAGAAGGTGGTCGTGATCGAGGGGTACGCTTACGGCACCACCTGTGCGCGCGTCGGTTGCATGCCCAGCAAGCTCCTCATCGCCGCAGCCGACGCGGCCCAGGCAGCGCGCGAAGCCGAGGGCTTCGGCGTTCGCGTGGGGCCTCTGCAGATCGATGGCGCTGCGGTGATGCACCGGGTCCGGAGCGAGCGCGATCGCTTCGCCGGCATGACCCGCGAGGTCGTGGAGAGCTGGCCCGCGGCCCACCGGGTGTGGGGCCACGCGCGCTTCGTCGATGCCCGAACGGTGCAGGTCGACGATCACACGCGCATCACAGCCCAGCGCGTGGTCATCGCCACCGGCTCGCGCCCCAGCGTGCCCGACGGCTGGCGCGAGAAGCTCGGCGATCGCCTGCTCGTCAGCGACGACGTGTTCGACTGGCACGATCTACCGGCATCGGTCGCGGTGGTGGGCGGTGGCCCCATCGGCCTCGAGCTCGCGCAGGCGCTGCACCGGCTCGGCGTACGCGTGCGCGTGTACGCCGAGGACGGCAACCTGGGGCCGCTCACCGACCCCGCCTTGCGTGCCATCGCCCTCTCGGTGTTCGCCGAGGAGATGCCGGTGTGGCATCACGCATCGGATCTGCAGCCGGAGCGCGATGGCGACGGGGTGGTGGTGCACGCCACCGTCGACGGCGCCCGCATCACCGAGCGCTTCGACGTGCTCCTCGCCGCCACCGGGCGCAAGGCCAACCTCGAGGAGCTCGGCCTCGAAGCGCTGGATCTCCCGCGGGACGAGCGCGGTAGGCTTCGCTACGACCGGCGCACCGGAAGGGTGGGGGAGACGTCGATCTTCATCGCCGGCGACGCCGCCAGCGATCGCCCGCTCCTCCACGAAGCCGCCGACGGTGGGCGTATTGCCGGGGACAACGCGGGCCGGTCCGGCGAACCGATGGAGCACCCGCGGCGCACGCCATTGGGTGTAGTCTTCACCGATCCGCAGATGACGGTGGCCGGCGCCTCGCACGCCGAGCTCCGCCGCGCCGGCAAGCCCTTCGCCACCGGCGTGGCCTCCTTCGAAGATCAGGGTCGAAGTCGGGCCATGCGCAAGAACCGCGGCGCCATTCACGTCTACGCGGAGCGCGGCACCGGGCGCTTCCTCGGTGCCGAGATGATCGGGCCCTCCGCCGAGCACATCGGGCACCTGCTCGCCTGGTCGGTGCAGCGCGGCGACACGGTGGCGGAGATGCTGGCCTGCCCCATCTACCATCCGGTGGTGGAGGAAGGCATGCGCACGGCGCTCCGCGACCTCGCGCACACGCTCGACCAGGCACCGGAGCCGGAGAGCGAATGTCTGAGCTGCGGCCCCGGCACCTGATACGCCCGCATAGGTAATTCGTTCGGCCCTGCGCCGCTGCAGCGCTCTTCGCATAGGCTCGCTGCATGCGTCTCTTGGTCCTGGTCCGTACCCTCGCTTGGGCCATCGCCGTCCTGTGCTCGCTTCGTGCGACCGCCGCGCTCGCCGCGTTCACGCCGCCGGTGTTCGCAGGGCACCCGCTGGTGGACGCCGCGGGCAAGCTGAGCGCCGACGACGTCCTGGCGATCGAGCAACGGCTCGACGCCATCGAGCGCGCGACGCACCACGAGATCGTGGTGTTCCTGCCGGCCTCGCTCGAGGGCGGCACCATCGAAGACGTCGCCTATCTCACGTTCAACGCATGGCACCTCGGCAAGAAGGGCGCCGACGATGGCGTGCTCCTCGTCATCGCCCCGGCCGAGCGCAAGGTACGTATCGAGACCGGGAAGGGCGTGGGGGGCGCGCTCACCGATCTGCAATCGAGCTACGTCATTCGCGATCGCATCGCGCCGGAGCTGAAGAGCGATCACTTTCGCGCGGCCATCCTCGGAGGCATCGAGGGCATCGACAGCGCGCTGAAGAAGGGCCTGCCCGCGAGCCCCGCCGCACCCCGCCGCGGGGCGAAGGCCGACGACGGCTCTCGGATCGCCATCATCCTCGGAGGCTTCACGGGCCTGGGATTGCTCATCATCGTGGTGGGTGGCATCCTCGCCCGCCGCGGGGGAAAGGGCGGAACGGCATCGCGCGACGGCGGCGCCGGTGACTACGGCGGCAGTGACTACGGCGGCAGTGACTACGGCGGGAGCGGTGGCAGCAGCGATGGCGGCGGAAGCTTCGGTGGTGGTGGCGAGTCGGGCGGCGGCGGTGCCAGCGGCGACTACTGAGACTCGAACAAACTGCTCATGGCGGATGCCGCGGCGTTCCGTAGCCTCGACACTACCCTTGCCCCCCCTTCGAGGAGACTCGCATGCGCTACTACTCCGTCTTCACCAGTATCGTCGTTGCTGCGTTGGCCGTCGCCGCGTTGGCAACCGCCCCCGCGTCGGCCCAGCAGCGTCAGTGCACGTTCAACGGCGACTGCGCTGGGCTCGCCGTTTGCTCGGGCGGATTCTGCCGCGCGCAATGCAAGACCGACGCCGATTGCGTGCCGGAGGCAGCGTGCAAGCCGAACCCTGTGCCCGAGCTCACCGCGTGCTTTCCCAAGGTGCGCCCGACCATTGCCTGGCAGAAGCTCGCTGCGCCGGAGCGCTTGGCGACGTTGGTGGGCGGTCCGGCCATCTATGGCGTCACGCGGCCCACGCAAATTCCCGGCAGCGGTCCCCAGCGCTTCTCGCGCGCGTACGCGCCGGGTCGAACCGTCGTCTGGTCCAACTCCGCCTGGCGCGACGTGGGCCCTTCGATGCCGACCATCGCTGCCAAGGGCTCCACCGTGTACGGCCTCGACGATGGTGGACGGCTCCAGCGTCTCGACGGAAACACCAAGGTCTGGAGCCCGATTGCCGGTGCACCCACCTTTCGAACCATCGTCCAGGCGTTCGACGACCTCGAGGCGAGCAAGGTGGCGCTGCCGGTCGGAACGTCCCTCGCGGCGCTCTATGGCGTCGGCACCGACGGGCGGCTGTGGCTCTACAAAGCCGGCCCCGATCGCTTTCTCACGATCGGCAAGGAGAGCGGATCGATCATCGGCGGCTACCCCAAGAGCTACAACGGCGGTAGCTCCAAGGCCTCGGCCCTCTTCCTCGACCTGACGGGCAACGACAAGCTCTACGTGAACGACGGGGCGGTGACCGACGTGCGCTGGCTCCCGCCGTTGCCAGCGGACACCACGCTCACCTCGTACGTCGGGCTGACCCCCATCGACGGGTGGGCCCTCACGCGCGACGGCAAGGTGCTCCACCACTACCTGGGCTCCTGGGAAGCGGTGACCGCGCCGACCTTCGTGAGCCTCGCGGTGATCAACGCGAACGGCGGCGCGCGCACGCTGGTGTACGGCCTCGACGAGAGTGGATACGTCCACTACGCCTTCGTCGATATCGGGTTCGGCTACTACGTCCGAAACGGCTACCAGTG
Source organism: Polyangiaceae bacterium (assembly GCA_013141295.1). Lineage (GTDB taxonomy): Bacteria > Myxococcota_A > Polyangia > Polyangiales > Polyangiaceae > JABFRG01. The sequence continues at coordinate 11,431 of JABFRG010000492.1, read as the reverse complement.
ACCCCGTGCGGAACCGCTTCAGCCGAGCTTCGCGGCGAGCTCTTTGCGCGACCCCACCGCGAGCTTTTGATAGGCGCCGCGGAGCACGTTCTCTGCGGTCCGTACCGAGACGCCTCGCGCCTTGCCCATCTCCGCAGCGGTGAGCCCGCGAAGCGCGCCCTCCACTGCGAAGCGTTCCGCCGGCGAGAGTGCCGAGAGGGCGTGCTCCCGCGCCGTCTGCCTCTCTCCGGTCTTGGGCCGCGTCGCGCCCAGACGGGTCACGAGGCCCACCGTGGTGGTCTCGCCGAAGAGGCGCTTGAGCCGCGCTACGTGGCGGTAGACGCTACCTTCGGGAATGCCCAGCTCGTAGGCGATGAGCTTCTGGGGGTGTCCTTCGGCGAGCAGTCGCGCCACGCCCTGGACGCGAGGATCTTCGCCTTCGAGACCCGGAAGGCGGATGCCGTTGGTGACCACCTCGGCTTCGCCTTCTTTCCGGGTGGGCACCAGCGTGTATCGGGCATCCACGCGGCTGGACCAGCCGCCGAGGTCTGTCTTCCCGGCGCGCGAGGCGGTCATGTGGGCGTGGATGCGGTGGAGCTCCGGCAGCGACTCACGAACCGCGTCGTCGGTGATGTTGGTGGCCCGTCCGCGCGAGATGGTGGCGATCGGTCGCCCTGCACCACGCAGCCGTGCTGCGGCCTCCAGGTGGGCAAAGAGCCGCGTGAGCTCCCCGCGTTGCCGGCGGTCGAGGCGCACCGGTGCGCCGGTCAGGGCGCCCACGATGTATCCGGCGTCGTCGCTGCGCTGCACGCGACCTCCCACGAAGTCGCCGACGGTCATCGGCGCTGCCGCCTCCGACGCGAAGGTGCGCACCACGGCGGCGTTGCCCAGCATCTCGCTGGTCGACTGAAGTGGCCTGCGCGGCGCTCGAAACGCCCGTGCCACCACCTCGTGATCGACCCGGGTGATGGCGGTCTCGAGGATGCGACCGATGGCGCGCCCCATGCCGAGGTCGGCGCACACCACGGTAGGGGAGTGAATCCGCGGCCCCTCTGGACCTATCTCGTAGGCGAGCGCGCACACGCCGCGGTCGCTCCCCAAGATGCCCTGCATCGACGCGAGCACCCCATCGAGCCAGGTACTTTCGTCACCCCCTACCGAATATGCCGCATCGACCGTCTGGAGAATCGGACGCAAGAGACTTCCCTCGTCGTACTTTCCGACATCCCGCGACGTGCGTCGACCCCTCCGATGGTCAAAGAGCCGAGTAGTCTGCTCGCCGCCCGTGGCCGGAGGAACCCATGGGCGTGACCATCGACCTCACCCGGCGTCGTCTATGGGGCCTCGTTCCCGTGGTGGTCGTGGTCACCGCGGTCATCGCGATTCGCAGTCAACGGCAGGTGGGCATCGCGCAGTCGTTCCTCGACGCCCTGAAGAACGGTGATCGCAAGGCCGCCGAGGCGCTCTCCGATGCCTCCGTGCGCGCGGCGGTCGCGCGATGCTTCGACGGGTCCTGCGGCGACGGGCCGGCGGACCAGGCGGTGAAGCTCGCGCGAACCAGCGCCGTGTCGAGCACCAGCGCCAACGTCCACACCGGCTGGAACGAACGCTGCGTCGAATCGGGCGTGCGAACCCCGAGCGGCCGCCACGACCTCTTCCTGCGACTCGAGCTCCGTGGCGACGCTTGGCTCGTGACCGGGCTCTCCGAGACGCGCGACGATCTGGGCATCTGCCGGAGCGACTAGCAGTAGCGCCTCTGTGCGCGGCGTGACGGCCGGCTCGTGCGCGGACTGACGCGCCGCGCGGTCGTATCCATTCCGCACGCCCCGGAAACATCGGAAAAGTCGCGGGTGCGGCGCGTTTCGGCGTTGGTCTGCGTTTTGCTGTAGCTCTCCTCCACGGGAGCGCCGCCGTGCTCGACACGTGCGCGATCAAGACCTGCTGCGGCGCCCCATTCCTTTCGTTCTGACTCGCTCAGGAGACCGAAAAATGCGACGCATGACCCGAACTCTGCTTCTGGGGGCCGTGACTCTTTGTGCTTTTGCGCCGGGCTTCGGCTGCGCAGAAGAGCGCGACCCCATCAGCCACGTGCAGCCCAACGCGCTGCCCAAGACCTTCTTCCTGGGCGCCGATCTCAAGAGCCCGCAGGACGATCCGTCGTTCTACGCGCGCACCACCATCGTCGACGTCGGCTTCGGGGCTACGCAGCAGGATCTGTTCGTCGGCAATCCGTCGCAGCTCTCCATCATCAAGTGGGAGATCGCCGAGGATCAGCTCATCGGGCGCCTGGCCTACGAGCAGGTGGAGTCCACCGACGGCAAAGGCGTGAAGCCCTCGCTCGCCGGCAAGAACTCCGGGCAGGCCATCTTCGGCTTCAAGATCGAATCGCACTTCGACATTCGCCGCGACTACAACCCGCAGACCGGCGAAGAGAACAACGTGGTGGTGGAGAATTCGAACGACCGCCCCTGGTACGAGCGCGAGTACATCCGCGTCGACTTCTCCAAGAACCTCATCAACGACGCCTATCACTTCGACGTGCTCTCGGATCTCGGCCTCAACGGGGTCAAATACAATCCCCTCGACTACGCCGTCACCGACCCCGACAACCTCAACGCGCCGGCCTTCGACAAGAACGGCGGCTACTTCGACGTCACCAACAAGGTCATGGCCACCCCCGAGACCATCGACCTCAGCAAGGTCGATTGGGCGCAGGAGTACGGCATCAAGGCCATCGCCGCCTGCGACGCCGACTCCGACAACGCCGCCGGCAAGGGCCCGTGGGGCAGCTGCACGCCGGTGGAGCTCACGGTGCGGCAGTCGTTCCGCCGGGTCGACCCCAACGACTACCAGCCGATCGATCAAGACGGCGTGCGCTTCAGCGCCTACGGCGCCTTCGATACCACCCGCCAGGGCTACGACGCCGCCTACGGCATGACCGACCAGCGCTGGCACCGCTTCGTGGATCGCTACGACATCTGGGAGCGCAGCCACTACTACAAGGACCCGGCCAAGATGGACGGCGCGGTCACCTGCAACGCGCAGGCGACCACCCCGGTGGGCTCGGACCCCAACCGCGACGAGGACAAGGACGGCACCGCCGACGAGTGCACCGCGGTGAAGGACGCCACCGGCACCGGCGGCTCCCAGTGCGACGTCTTCAGCCACAAGTGCACGCTCCCCTACCAGCTGCGCACGCAGAAGCCGGTGGTCTGGTACCAGACCGTGGACTCCACCAACGACTTCTTCGAGGGCACCCAGTGGGCCGCCCACGAGTGGGACGTCGCGATGCGCTCCGCCGGTCAGGTGGCCAAGTACGCCGAGTGCAAGGCCACCCAGGGCGCCAATTGCGAGAAGTATGCAGTCTACACGGGACAGCAGGAAGAGAACGAGGACGCCATCGCCCTCGCCCGCGAGGTCGACGACTGCCGCCGGGGCATCGCCTACACCGACAAGAACCGCGACGAGGCCCGCTGCGTGGCGCTCGCCGACGAGCTCGGTCAGCGGCGCGGCCTCTCCGCCGGAGTCATCGCCACCGCGAAGTTGCCGGAAGCCGTCGTGCTCTGCCACAGCCCGGTGGAAGCCGGCGATCCCAGCGCCTGCGGAGACGCCAAGAAGACCGACGACAAGGGTCTGGTGGTGGAGCGAAACCGCCTGCCCGCCGGCATCACCGCCAACCAGTGCCGCGAGCTCTTGCGCAACGGCCCCAAGAACGATGCCGAGAAGAGCACCCTCACCACCTGTCGGGCCGCCACCATCGTGCGCTTCGGCGACCTTCGCTACCAGCAGATCATGAACGTCGACGGCCCGCAGAGCCAGGGCCCGTGGGGCATCATGGCCGACGCGTCGGACCCGCTCACCGGTCGCAAGATCAGCTCCAACGTCACCGTGTACACGCACATCAACCACACCGCGGCCCAGGGCTTCGTGGATCAGATGCGCTACGTGGCGGGCGAGCTCAAGACCGAGGACGTCACCAACGGCACCAACGTGCGCGACTACGCAGCGGCGGCGCAGGCAGCGGGCGCCGGTGGCTTCCAGCCCATGAGCAAGGACCGCATGTTCTCGCAGCTGGGCGCGGCGGCGGGGCTCTCCATCCAGAAGGCCAGCCAGTTCCCGGTGGTGAGCGCCGACCAGATGGCGCAAGTGCGCTCGAAGATCGCCGGCATGCAAGACGTGACCGCCGACACCCGTGCGCCCTCGGTGAACCAGCCCATCTACGAGGCGCGTCGCGCTTCGGCGGTGCAGAACGGCCTCGACGCGCAGATGGTGACGCCGAACAGCCAGCGGCTGGCCGGCGTATCGCCTGCAGCCTACACCGATGGCATGCGTGGCTCGGTCTCGCAGTTTCAGGGGCAGAACCCCGCCCTCAATCGCCAGCTCGACATGCTGCGCGAGACGGCCATGGAGAGCCGCGGCACCTGCCGCGTGGACGGTGACGCCCTCACCCTGGCGCCGTACTCGGTGGCCGCCGTGTCCGAAGAGATGCAAGCGAAGTTCGGAAAGTTCAACGCTGGCGACGACAAGGGCACGCAGCTCGAGCGCGCCACCCGCATTCGCGGCTTCGTGGAGCAGCGCATCCAGTACGCGGTCATCGGTCACGAGATGGGCCACTCCATGGGCCTGCGCCACAACTTCGTGAGCTCGTCCGACGCCTTCAACTACCGGCCGCAGTACTGGCAGCTCCGCACCCGCAACGGTGCGGTGTCGCAGCCCTGCACCGATCTCGCGGCCGATGGCGCGGCTTGCGTGGGGCCCCGCTACTTCGACCCGGTCACCAAGGAAGAGGCGCGGAACATCCAGCCAATGTTCATGCAGTCTTCGATCATGGACTACCCGGGTGAGTTCGCCCAGGACCTGGTGGGTCTCGGCGCCTACGACTTCGCCGCGGTGCGCATGTTCTACGGCGACGCGGTGGGCGTGTACGCCGACGCCGCGACCTACAACGGCAAGAGCCGCGCCGGGCACATCGCCCTCAACAAGCTCAATTCCTTCGGTGGCCTCACCGGCTGGCAGTACGGCACCGACGCCACCGGCCAGTCGACGGTGCACTACTCGCAGCTCCAGAAGGAAGCCAAGCTCATCTCCGACTGCCACGAGGTCGACGTCTCGGCCTTCACTCCGGCCAACTGGAACGAAGCCAAGTACGGCACCTGGAGCCCGCTCCTCGACGGTCTCATCGTATCCGTCGACGGCAAGGCCACCCGTTGCCGCACCCAGCCGCAAGACTACGTACAGTGGAACCAGCTCCGGGTCGCCAACGCCGGCGAGGCCTCCCGCGCCGCCAGCCACGGCCCGGCCATCGACCCGCAAGGTCGCATCCGCGTGGCCACCGCCTTCGCCAGCGACAACCGCGCCGATATCGGCAACTCGGCGGTGTTCCGCCACGACAACGGCGCCGACCCCTACGAGCAGGTGAGCTTCCTGGTGTCGCAGTCGGAGATGCTCCACATCTTCAGCGACTACCGCCGCGGCCGCACCTCGTTCAGCGTCCGCAATTCGGCCAACCGCTGGCGCAAGCGCACCGCCGAGAAGATCCGCGACATCGGCAAGTCGACGGCGCTGCTCTTCACCCTGTACCCGGATCAGCGCACCGCGCTGGTGAACGAGCTCCGGGAGAACGTCCTGGCCGCAGGTATGGCCTTCGACTACTTCTCTCGCGAGCTGTCGCGCCCCGAGAGCGGCGGTCACTTCCAGGCGCCCGGCGGGATTCTCCGCTCGGTGAACGACACCAACGGCGCCGGCGCTTCGCTGCTCACCGTGCCCACCGGAGCCACCGGCTACTTCGGCAACATCGCCTTCGGCGGCGCGCCGCTGGAGAGCATGCTGGCCGAGGATAAGGGCGACTTCGATGTAGAATACACCATGAACGCCGGCTCCTACTACAAGAAGGTGTGGACGCCGATGCTCATGACCGAGTCGGTCGACAAGTTCGTCAGCGCCTCGCGCACCGATTTTCTCGACGCCCGCTACCGCGCGGTTTCGCTGGCCGACATCTTCCCCGACGGCTACCGCCGCTGGTTCGGGAACATGCTCACCGGTGACGACTTCGTGCGCGGCGTTCGCGTCGCCGCCGACGCCGGTGGACGCCCGCTCACCGAAGCGGGCACCAAGTACCCGGCGGAGGCCCTCGGCACCACCAGCTACTGGCGCCCGACCCCCGAGGTCTGCTTCCCCAAGCAAGGCACCACGCTCTGCTCCGACCTCGCCGCCGCCACCATCGGCAACAACCCGCCCTCGGTGGCCATCCTCGACCCGCAGGTGGGCTGGGAGGTGCAGCGCTTCCTCATCGCCTGGACCATGAACTACCTGCCGGAGAACCAGAAGACCGACTGGCTCAACCAGATGGATGTGTTCCAGCTCGGCACCGACAGCGATCCGGGGAACCCCAACCGCATCGAGTTCCACGATCCCAACGGCAAGGTCTTCGTCGCCCGCACCTACGGCAAGGAGACCATCTTCGGAAAGTCCGTGCAGAAGGGCATCGCCGCCCGCGTTCTCGAGTACGCCAACGATCTCCTGGCCGCGGCCTACGAGACCGACGCCGTGACCCAGAACGGCACCACCTGGTACCAGGCCAAGCTCGACGCCAGCGGTCAGCCGATCCCCAAGATCGGAACCACCGCCATCGCCGCCGCCAACGCCCGGGCCCTCTCCGACTACACCTCGGTCATCGACTTCCTCCGCCGCAGCGTCGTCGCCTTCGGCTACGGCGAGCCCAAGGAGCGAGCCTTCCGCTGAAGGGAACCCCCCGAAAGGCAGCGCGGCGATCGCAGGCATTCTGCGGTCGCCGCGTTTTCGTTCGTGCGATGCTGCCTCAGCGGCTCGGCGCGTTGCGCTTGGCGAGCTCACGCTCAGCACGAGAGCAGTCCTTCGACCACTTGAGCCAAGCCCCGTTCGCGCGGTAGCAGTAGATGACGCTGTCGTTCTCTTTGGTGCTGACGATGGCGATGGTGTCGCCCGCCTTCACCGGCTGACCATCGGCGCCGCCCTTGATGATCCACTCGTACTGCGGTGACTTGTCCCAGTTGAGATTGATGCCCTGGCTGCGGTGCTCGTACTTGAGCCAGTTGCCGTCGCTCCCCACCCTCACCTTCAGCGCCACCGGCTCTCCGTAGAGCACGTTCCCTCCGCCGTTCTGCCGCTTCACGGTGACGTAGTTTCCGTGGGTGCCGTTCCAACCGAGGTTGATGCCGCCGAGCGAGCCCTGACGCTTGTAGGTGAGAGAGCTGCCGGACACCGTGTTCTGCAGGTCGAACGCCGTGTCGGATACCAGGTTCGTGCCGCCGGTGACGACCTTGAAGCCGGTCTCCACGGTGGGCTCTCCGCCGGCCATCGCCGTCGCGCTCGCCACCATCACCACCGCACCGAGCACTGCCGCTGTCATCCGCTTCATGGGTAAGCTCCTTGTTGCGGCACTTCGCCGCCGCAAGGGGTATACGCAACCGCCGTACCCACCCAGAGGAGCGCCCGCCGCCCCCGTGACCCTTCGGGAACGCCGCGACATCGCACGTATTCCGGCGCAATGTTGCTTTCCGCCCACGGCCCGCGGCACGGGCGCGCCCGCCCATCGCCCGCGCTCGCCCGTACCCTTCGCGTCCTTCTGGCGTGTCAGCTTCCCGGAGTACCGTGGCGAGCGTGACGAAGAGCGAGGCTAGTCGTTCGTCAACGAGAGCAGATCGTCGCCGTCCACGTCGCCGTTCACGTCAACGTCAACGTCGGGGGAGTATGGGCGCGTTGACGTTGTCGTGGTCTTTGACGGCGACGTGAACGTGGACCTGGACGTTCCCCGCGTTGACGCTCTCTTTCACCCAGTTCGTCCCCGGTCTACTTGAGCGCTGGGTACACCCACAGCACACCGATCAAGTACAGCACGCAGAAGAGCGAGAAGCCCACGATGGCCTCCGACGAGCCTACCCGCAGTTTCTGTACCTTGGCCGCGCGTATCGGGAGATACAGCGTCGAAAGCAGGATGGAGATGAGGATGGCCTTTTTCACCGGCGAGCCGCTACCATCCTAGTCGAAATGTCGGGGCAAACGCTACCGCAGGCGGTTTTGTATCTCACCACCGAGCTTCCTTGGCCGGCCACCTCGGGCGGTCGCGTGCGGAGCCTGGCGGAGCTTTCGCTCCTGGGGTCGCTCCCGGAGGTCTCCGAGATTCACGTGGTGTGCCTGCGCGAAGAAGAGGTCGCCGAGCGCACGCTGCGGGAGCTGGAAGACGCGGTGCCCAAGGCGCTGGTGGAGATGCCGGTGTTCCACCCCATCCATCTCAAGGCGTTTCCTCGGTACATCCCCCGCGTCCTCTGGCGCCGCGCGCTCGGCGAGCCCTACCTGGCCGGCAAATGGGCGAGCCCGGCGGTGGTGGAGGCGCTGGAGACCGCGGTTCGTCGCCGCGATTTTGCTGTAGTCTACATCGACCACCTGGGCATGATGCGCTACGAGAAGCTCTTGCGCCGGCTCTTGCCCCAGGCGCGCTTCGTCCTCGAGCAGCACAACGTCGAGAGCGACTTCTTTCGGCAGTTCGCCAGCCGTGCGCCGCTCGCCCTGAAGCCCGCGGCGCTCCTGGAATACCGGCTCGCGCGGCGCTTCGAGATGGCGGCCATGCGCAAGGTCGACGCGGTGGTGGCCATCTCCCACGAAGACGCCCGGACCTTTCGCGCCATGGCGGGCGTCGAGGCGGTGGTGGTGCCGCAGCGGGTGGCATTCGACGCGAACCGGCCTTTCGCGCCCACCGCGCGGGAGATCCTGTACGTGGGCAACCTCTCCTGGCGCCCCAACGTGGAGGGTCTCGACTGGTTCTTCCGCGAGGTGTGGCCCCGGGCCCGTGCCCGCGACGCGAGCCTGCGGCTTTCCATCGCCGGCTCGGGTCTCAAGAAAGACGCCGCCGGTAGCCCGCTGGTACCGGAGCTCTGGCGGCAGCCCGGCGTGACCATCCGCGGCTTCGTGGACGACCTCGGGCCGCTGTACGCCAAGGCATCGGTGCTGGTGGCGCCCATCGTGGGGGGCTCCGGTGTGCGCATCAAGCTCCTCGAAGGCATGGCCTATGGAGTTCCCGTCGTCACCACCCGCGATGGCGCGGCCGGCCTGCCGATTCGTGCCGGCGTCGAGGCGGAGATCGAGACCAACCCCGACGCCTTCGCCGAGCGCATGGTGGCACTGGCGAGCGACGAAGGCCGCGGGACCCGCCTCCGGGCCGCGGCCTTTGCCTTCCTCGAAGCGCACCACTCGACAGCGGCCTGTGGTGCGGCCATGCGGAGAGCGCTCGCACTGTAGAACCCGTCTTCCGTGTCTTTTTCGCGAACTACGCCAGAATTTGGCGTGGAGCCCGAAATATCCCGTATCATGGTTCCCCCGCACGCTTTCAGCGCGCGGCGCGCAGGACACCCGTGAAACAGCCCTCCCAACACGACCTTCGTCCGGACCTCGCCGCCCAAACGCGACCCGTGGAGGCGGTTCGCCAGCAACCGCCGCCGATGGTTGCCCAGGTGCCCGCGCGCATCAACCCCACCCTTCAACGCATCTGGGTCCGCAGCCAGATGAACGCCTGGACCACCATGGCGATCATCGGCTCCAGCGACAAGATGCCCGAAGGCACCATGAACGTCGCCCGCGGCCTGGCGCGCGTGGCGGCAGAGTCCGGCGGCGCCCTGGGTCTCATCGACGGCCGCGCGCTGGAGCTCAAGCACCTGGCGCAGGTGCAGGCGCGACTTCGCTCCACCGTGGCTCGGCAAACGGTGGTGGTGCTGCCGCTCCCCCGCGACAACCCGGTTACCGTCTCGGTGGCGCAGGCCTGCGACGCCGCCATCATGTGCGTGATCCTCGGCGAAACCAGCCGCATCGTGGCCGCCCAGACGATCGAGCAAGTGGGCCGCGATCGCTTTCTCGGCTCGGTCATCCTTCGCCCCAAGTGAGCATGAGCTCGAGGACCCGCGAGACCGTGGCTTCGCTGGTGCTGGGCAAGCTTCGCGTGGACGCGGTGACGCAGGCCCAGGCGCTGGCGATCATCGACGCGCTCGTGGAAGAGGGCACCGGCGGTCGCGTCTACACGCCCAACATCGACCACGTGGTTATGGCCGAGAGCGATCGCGCCTTTGCCGAGGCGTACGATCGGGCCGCGCTCTCCCTGGCCGACGGCTTCCCCATCGTGGTCACGTCGAAGCTCACCAAGGTGAAGCTGCCCGAGAAGGTGTCCGGGTCCGACCTGGTGATGCCGCTCATGGCCCAGGCCGCCGAGAAGGGGCGTCGGGTGTTCTTCTTCGGCGGCGCTCCCGGCGTGGGCGAAGCCGCCAAGGCCAAGCTGCTGGAGCGCTACCCCACGCTGCAGGTGGTGGGCATCGCCGCGCCCAAAGTCGATCTCTCCGCCAGCGACGCCGACCTGCGCGCGCTCGCGGCGCCCATTCTGGAGAGCAAGGCCGACTACGTGCTCGTTGCGCTGGGGGCTCCGAAGCAGGAGATCTTCATCGATCGCGTGGCCGACGTGGTGCGCCCCGCGGTGCTCCTCGGCATCGGCGCATCCTTGGATTTCGTGGCCGGCCGCGTGAAGCGCGCGCCCCGCTGGATGAGCGAAAACGGCCTCGAATGGCTGTATCGACTGAACCAAGAACGTGGCAGATTATGGAGGCGGTATGTGCGCGACACGAAGTACCCCTACATCGTCCTCAAGCACTACTTGCTGGGCCAGCGCAGCCAGGGCGGACGATGACCGAACACGAGAGACGAACGTCATGACACGGAAGAGCGAAGGCAACATGTCGGTTCACGTTCACAAGGCCCGCTTCGGCGCGATGCTGCTGGTGGTCGCGAGCCTCGGCCTGCTCGGCACCGCGGGCTGCGGCGCCACCGGGGCGTTCACCTGGGTGAGCGAGCTTCCGCGTTCGGCATCCACCGGCGATCAAGACTTCCTCATCCGTGACACCGACACGGTGAACGTGCGGGTCTACCAGCAAGACGCCATCTCCACCAACCAGCGGGTCCGCCCGGACGGCAAGATCGTCGTGCCCATGGCCGGCGAGTTCGTGGCCCGCGGCAAGAAGCCCTCGGAGCTGGCCAAGGAGATCGAAGCCAAGCTCAAGGGCGTGCTCGTCACCCCGGTGGTCACCGTCAGCGTCGAGCAGTCGGCGCAGATCACCGTCTCGGTGGTGGGCCAGGTGCGCAACGCCGGAGCCTTCCAGATGGACCCCGGCTCCAGCGTGCTCCACGCGCTCGCCAGCGCCGGCGGCCTCTCCGACTACGCGAGCGAGGACAAGATCTTCGTCCTTCGCCGCTCGCTTCCTCAGCGCGTTCGCTTCCGCTTCGCGGACCTTCGGAACGGCGACAAATCCAGCATCGGCTTCGGTCTCCAGGCCGGTGACGTGGTGGTGGTAGAATAGGACCGGGGTAACACCATGGGCATGTTCGACAAAGAAGAGCAGACGCTCTTCAAGCCAGCTCCGACCCGCGCGCCCACCAGCGA
>JABFRG010000593.1 GCA_013141295.1 Polyangiaceae bacterium | reverse complement strand
TGCTGAAGGTGGCCATGACCTTCTTGGTCTGGTCGGGCTCGACTTCAAAGCGCTGCCGCCCCTCGACAAGCTGAAGCCCGACCAGACCAAGAAGGTCATGGCCACCTTCAGCAAGTCCCTCGGCTGGCAGTGCAAGGACTGACACGGCTCCGGCAACTTCAACGCGCCCACGCCGATGAAGAAGGTCACCGTCCACATGTGGAACGAGTACGTGAAGGGGCTCACCCACTCTTCGGGCGCCCTCTATTGCGACTCGTGCCACCAAGGCAAAGCCGAGTTCCTCGACAAGAGCGACAAGAAGGCCCTGGCCGGCTGGATGGACCAGGAGTTCACCAAGAAGGCGAAACGCACCGACGGCAAGGAGCACAGCTGCTCCACCTGCCACGGCGATCCCTTCAATCCCGACATCCTCGCGGCCTGGAAGAAGTAGTCGCAGGCGACCGACATTGAACTTCGTGCGTAGTCCCTACGCACGAAGTTGCGGCGTGGGGCGACCGACATTGACCTCTCTGCGCACTTTTGCGACCGACATTGACCGGCGCACTGTGCGTCTGCGTGCCTGTTCCGATGCGGGGTACTGCGCGGTGGAGGGCTTCTTGGGGTACTGAACCCACAACTTCTCCAGAGCTGCGCGCGTGTCTCGCGCTGCTCGAACGAAGTACTGCGATTCCGGTAGGTTACAGACAATCGTCGCCGAGGAATTGACGGCGTGACAGCTGTTCAGTACGATTCGTCAGACCATGCAGGGGCTAACCCAACGTCAGCAGATGGTCCTCGATTTCATCCGGCAGTCAATCACCGACCGGGGGTATCCCCCGACGTTGCGTGAGATCGGCGCACGGATGGGCATTCGCTCCACCAACGGGGTGAACGATCACCTGCGCGCGCTCGAGCGGAAAGGCTACCTCACGCGGGAGGACATGAAGTCCCGCGCGCTCCGCCCCACCGCGATGCCGAACCTCGACGTCGACGCCGAGCCGGCCAACGACGACAACATGGTCGAGGTCCAGATCGTCGGCCGCGTCGCCGCCGGCCTCCCGCTCTTGGCCGAAGAGCACGTCATCGACACGGTGCGCATCGATCGCGGCCTCCTCAAGGGCGGCCGCGAGGTCTTCGGGCTCAAGGTCCAGGGCGACTCGATGATCGACGCCGGCATCCTCAGCGGCGACTACATCTTCGTCCGCAAGCAGCTCACCGCCAGCCGCGGCGACATCGTGGTCGCCCTCATCGGCGACGAAGCCACCGTCAAGTACTACTTTCCGGAGAAGGACTACGTCCGGTTCCAGCCGGCCAACAAGACCATGGCGCCCATCCTGGTCCGGGCCATGGACTTCCGGCCCACCATGCTCATCGGCGTGGTCGTGGGCCTCTTCCGCCGCCTCTGAGCCACCCTCGCTAGCGACTTCGCCGCGCACGATTCGGAAGAATCGATGCGCGGCTCGCTTTTGTGGCTTCCAGGCGCCATTCGCGTGGCGTCCACAGGCCACTGAACCGGGGTGTAACCCGCCGTGTCCGAACAGCGCCGCAACGGGGCGACGCGGGTCCGGTGACGGGGTCCCGAAGAGGTCGCTACATTTATTCGTCTTGCGCTCCAGAATTGGTGTATTCCCGGGCGCATGCTCCGGCTTCGCCTCCTGGTCTCCACGCTGCTCGTCGTCGTCGTCCTCGCGGGCGCCCACAGCTCCTTGGCGCAAGACAAGAAGGTCGAAACGGCCGCCCGTGCGCTGCAAAAGAAGGCCATGGGCGACGACTACCTCGCGACCGACTTCGCCAAGGCGAAGGAGAAGCTCGACAAGGCCATCGCGACCTGCGGCGACAACAAGTGCAACGCCAACCTGCGCGCGCTCCTCCGACGCGACCTCGGCACCGTGCTCATCGTGGGCGGCCTCGACAAGGACGGGGGCGCCAAGGCGCTGGCCGAAGCCTACAAGCTCGACGGCACCATCGGCCTCGATCCCGACTTCAAGACCAAAGAGGTCGAAGCTGCGTGGGAGAAGGCCAAGAAGGGCGGCGGCGGCACCTCCAGCGGCGGTACCTCCAGCGGCGGTACCTCCAGCGGCGGCACCTCCAGCGGTGGCACTTCCAGCGGTGGTAGCGCCGGCAACCCCGAAGGCGACTTCACGCACACCGCCATCAAGGAGCAGGCGCTCCGCACCCCGGTTCCGATCTACGTCGAGTACTCCGGCTCCGAGAAGCTCGTCAAAGTCATCGCCCGCTACAAGGGCTTCGGCATGACCGAGTGGAAGCAGCTCGTGCTGAACAAGATGGGCGAGAACGGCTGGGGCGCAGTGACGCCTTGCCTCGACGTCCAGACCGGCAAGTTCCTCTACTTCATCCAGGGCCTCAACGAGCAGAACGAGCCCATCGCCACCGCCGGTGATCGCAAGGACCCTTACAAGGTCGAGATCAAGCAGAGCATCGAAGGCGACGCGCCGCACCTGCCCGGCCAAGATGCCCCCAAGCAGTGCGCCGACACCGGCGACTGCCCGCCCGACTTCCCTGGTTGCCACTCCAACAGCAACGTCGCCGACGATCTCCTCAAGGCCGAGGGCGTCGATTGCGATACCGATACCGAGTGCAAGAGCAAGGTCTGCAAGGCCGGCAAGTGCACCGCCCCCGCCGACTCCAAGCCCAAGGACTCGTGGCCCCGCTTCTGGGTGGGCGCCTCCGTCGGCATCGACTTCGTGTTCGTTCCCAGCGCCACCGACGTGTGCAAGCTGAACCCGCAGGGCACGGCCAACCAGGGCCTCCCGGTGAACGACGCCAACTACTACTGCATGGACGGCGACAAGGACTACCCGGCCGAGATCGTCGACGGCAAGCGTACGCCGGCCGGCGCCGCAGAGAACGCCAACATCACCCTCGGGAAATCCGATCGCGTCGATGGCGGCGCTTCGGTGGGCAATCTTCGCCTCCTCGCCTCCTTCGACTTCGCCATCACCAAGAACATCATGGTTGGCGCCCGCGCGGGCGGCGGCCTCATCAACTACTCGGGGCAGGCCGCCAGCAACGACGGCAACCGCTTCGGCGCAGCCCCGCTCCACCTGGAAGCCCGCGGCACCTACGTCATCGGCAAGGACGCCCTCGCGGTGGCGGGCTTCGCACCCTACGTCTTCCTGGCCGGCGGTTTGGCGGCCTTCGAGACCCGCGTTCCCGTCGAAGTTCGTCGCACCGACGTGGCCAACGGTGGTGCGGCGCTCCCCAACAAGACCGTCGACGCCTGGAACCTCGCGGGTCCCGGCTTCGTGGCCCTGGGCGGCGGCGCCCGCTATGCCGTCACCCCGCGCATTGCCCTCCTGGGCGGCCTCAAGTTCAACCTGGCGTTCGGCTCCGGCGTGGTTCCCTCGCTGGCCCCGGAGCTCGGGGCTCAGTTCGGGTTCTGAACCCCGTTTCCCAGCCGCGTGCTAACGTGAGAGCGTGACCGAGAGGATCCGGCTGCGCATCGGACGGTACACGCTGTTCGACGAGATCGCAGCGGGGGGCATGGCCTCGGTCCACATCGGGCGCATGCACGGCGCCGTCGGGTTCTCCAAGACGGTTGCCATCAAGCGCCTCCACCCGCAGTTCGCCAAGGACGACGAGGTGCGCGCCATGTTCCTCGACGAGGCGCGCCTGGCCTCGCGCGTTCAGCATACCAACGTGGTGCAGGTGCTCGACGCCGTGCAACTGGGGCAGGAAGTCTTCCTGGTCATGGAGTACGTGCACGGCGAGTCGCTCTCGTCGCTGCTGCTCATGGCGCGCCAGAAGCGCGAGCTGGTGCCCACGCCACTGGCCGGCGCCATCGCCACTGGCATCCTGCACGGGCTCCATGCTGCCCACGAGGCCCGGGGCGACGACGGTCGCCCGCTCAACATCGTGCACCGGGACGTCTCGCCGCAGAACGTGCTGGTGGGCGTCGACGGCGTGGCCCGGGTCATCGACTTCGGCATCGCCATGGCCGAAAAACGCATGCAATCTACACGCGAAGGTCAGCTCAAGGGCAAGCTCGCGTACATGTCCCCGGAGCAGCTGGCGGAAGAGCCGGTCTCCTCCACCGCCGACGTCTACGCCGCCGGTATCGTCCTCTGGGAGATGCTGGTGGGGCGCAAGCTCTTCGACGCCAGTGAGCCGGCGGCCAACTACGTGCGCATCATGAAGGGGGACATCCCGCGGCCCCGCGACGTGAACCCTAACGTGGAGCCGGAGCTGGAAGAGGTCGCGATGCGCGCGGTGCAGTTCGAGGCCCGCGACCGCTTCCCCACTGCCCGCGAGATGGCCCTGGCCATCGAGAGCGCCACGCCCCTCGCGCCGCCCACCGCGGTCGCCAACTGGGTGCAGCATCTCGCCTCGCAGCGCCTCGACGCCCGCCTCTCGCTGGTGGCCACCGTGGAGAAGTCCTCCACCGACAGCGATCTCGCCATCGAGCTCGTCACCGACGAGAGCGAGGCCATCCAGAACGCGCGCAGCGGGCAACACGGCGCGATCTCGCGTCGACCACCCCCGCCATCGTCCCGTCGTCCGCCGCCGGAGCCTCCGCCCGCTTCTTCGCGCCGTCGTCCTCCGCCGCCCTCCATGCGCGACACGTCCGCCTCGTCCATCATGCGCGACACGCCCCCCGCGTCGATTCGCATGCCCGTTCCCCAGGCG
>JABFRG010000038.1 GCA_013141295.1 Polyangiaceae bacterium | reverse complement strand
TGCACCCGCGCGAGAAGCTCCTGGACGTCGGTCGGCAGGGCGCCCACGTCGAGGAGGAGCAGGAGGCCGCCGTCCACCAGCGCCAGCGGCGAGACTCCGGGATCGGTCCAGCGAGCGAGGTCGTGCTCCTGCGAGGCCGTGCCGTCGACCACCACGAAGGGCGCGTCGCGCCGGGGGCCAGCGAGGAACGCGCGGGCCAGCACCGGCACGGGATCGATGCCGCTGGGACCGGAGAGCACGATGGGCGCTCCCACCTTCATCTTGCGGTCGAGGCTGGTCTGCGCGAGCTGCGCCACCGCCGAGTACAGCCCGACCGTGGCCGCCCGCGCCAGACGCGCGGTCGCCTGTCGGTTGCGGGCCGCGATGAGCCCCGCCTGGTAGGCGGTCATGGTGGCGGCGTCGGTGGCGTTCTCGAAGCGGCGCGTGAGCTCCTGCTCACGGAGGAGCGCGCGGGTGCGCGTGCCTTGGGTGGCGACCGCTGCGCCCAGGCGGTCGGCGAGGGCCTTCCCGGCGGAGAGCTCCTCGAGCGTCAGCGCCTCCGGCCGCACCAGGTGCGGAACCACCAGCGCCGCTTCCGGCACGCCGTCCAGCGTGATGACCGTCACCGCGTGCGCCTCTTGCTCGCGGAACCAGGCAGCGAGCGGACGGAACTCCGCGCGGCGCACCTCGAGCACCTCGAGCACCTCCGCACGCAACGTGGCGAACGGCTCCCGGGCGGCGAACTCCACCAGGCCAGGCGGGAGCGTGCGCTCGCGCGCGTGGAGGTAGCCGGCGCCGTCGACGGTGACCACCAGCGGCGGATCGAGCGTCCAGATGGCGGCGCCGCGCAGGGTCGGTTCGAAGGGCTGGCGAAGACGCGCCAAGCACGTGCGCAGGGTATCTTCCGCCTGGGTACGCGTGGTGCCTTCGATGGCATGCTCCACCGCCGCCAGCCACACGCCGCGGAGCGGCAAGAGGGCGCGCTCGAGTCGCGGGAGGACGATACCGAGGAGCAGCGCCGATGCCCCTGCCACCAGCGTGAGGGTGCCGGCGCCTTCGCCGCTGTGGTCGGCGATGCTGCCGAGAACCAGGGTGACCGGCGCGCCGAGCCCCACGCACACGAGCACGCGCCGGAGCGCGCGGGAGAGCGCCACCGCCTCCATGGAGACGAGGAAGCCGCCGCCGATGGCCGCCACCGCGAGCCCGACCCGGAGCGCGCGGTCCGGCCGCGCGAAGCCCCCGAAGGCCACCAGGAGCGAGACGAACAGCGCGAGCGCGAACACCGTCCCCATGGTCCGCGAACGCAGCCCTGCGCCCAGCTCGAGATGCCGGAGCCGCGCCTGACGAAACCCCACCACCGAGAGCGTGGCCAGCGCCAGCGCGGTGGCCAGCGCCGAGAAGATCCGCGCGGTGGTGCCGCCGTCGCGCGCGGTGGACGCGCCGCCATATACGATGGCCAGCAGCGCCACGCCGAAGCCCGAGCCGAGAATGGCCATGGGGCCCAAGAGGCGCGGGCGCGCCTCGGGGTAGAGCTCGCTCTCGGGATCAAGCAGCATCGGGAGCGCGAGGGCGTCGAAGCTGGCGAAGGCCGCGGAGAGCAGGCCGAGCGTCTCCACCAGGCGCCCCTGCGCCGCCGGAGCGCAGCTCACCAGCGCCAGCGACGCGCCGAGGAATCGCAGCGGGCGCGGCGAGGAGAGCGAGAGGAGAGCCACCAACGTGGCCGCTGCCGCGAACACCCACACCGCAGGCTCGGTCTTTCCCGAGGTGTAGAGGATCGTCACCACGCCGTAGGCCGGGAGCGAGGCCAGCGCGACCTTGCTCCGGGTGAGGTTCTTGGGGAATACGACGGCGCGGCCCAGATCCATCGGCGGTGCCGCGCACCCTAGCAAGGCCTGCGGGAAAACCGGAACTTCGCGGATGCCCCAGGTTCCGGGGCGACCAGGAGAAAACCACGATATAGTCGGCTCATGGGAGCTCCCGGCACTTCCCGCTCGCGCACCGCGAGGGCCCGCGCTGTCGCTCGGTTCTTCGTGCGGCAGGGGCTCGGGAGCCTGCTCGTGCGCATCTCGCTGGGCTTGTCGGCGGTCATCGTGCTCGCGGCGATGAGCGTGGCCGCGCTCGTGTCGAGCAGCCACGTTCCCGGTGAGCTCCCGACGGTCGCGCTGGTCCCCGGCGTAGCGGCCCGGGCCATCGCCTGGGGCGGCGGAATTCTCGTGGCCTTCGCCCTCGCCCAGCGGGCGTTCCATCGGGACATTTCCGACGGCGTGGTGAGCCTGCTCCGGGCCCGCGGACTCGATCCCATGTACCTGTGGGGTCGAGTCGGCGCGGCGATGGCGCTGGTGGGCGCGCCGGTGGTGGGCGGAACGCTCCTGGTGTCGGTGACGGCGGTGCTGGCGGCCACACGTACCGGCGACGCATGGGACGCCGTGCGCGGCGGTGCCGCCGCTCTCGTGTATTCTGCACTCTTCACCGCGGTGCTGGTCCCGCTATCGCTGGCGGCGCTGGGTGGCCGCACGCGCGGTGGTGGGTACTTCTTCCTGCTGCTTTTTCTGGTGATCCCGGAGATGGTCTCGCCGCTCACACGAGCCTTCGTGCCCGAGGAGATGACCTCGATTCCCCACGCGCTGCAGGGGCTCTCGCACGCCATGACCGTGGGGCATCTCGACCTCCGCCGGACCACCGGCTCGGTGTTCTTCTTGACCGCAGTGGCGCTCACCACGCTGCTCTACGTGCGACGCGAGGCCCAGCGCGTTCGGAGCGAGGCCCGATGATCACCCTGGAGGCAGCGGTCTTTCGCGAGGCCAAGGTGTCGTGCGGCCCGCTCACCTTCGCGCTCCCGGCGGGCGTCACTGCGTTCGTTGGTGAGGTCGCCGATGGCACCGAAGCGGTGCTTCGCGGCCTCGGAGAGCTCGGTCCCCGGAGCGGCAAGGTGCGACTCGGGAATCGCGCGCTCGAGCCGAGCGACGTTGCCTTCGTCGGCCAGGACGCACCGCTGCCGGAGGGCCTCTTCGCGCGGGAGTGCGTCGACCTGGGCGCGAAGGTCCGCAAGATCGCCCGTGAGGACGGCGCCGTGCTGCTCGAGCGATTCGGCCTGGGCGCGCTGGGCCAACGGCGGGTCGAGAAGCTGACGCTGGGCGAGCGGCGGGCGATCGCCATGGTCGATGCGATCACGTCGCAGCGCCGCGTCATCGTGCTCGTGGACCCCTTGTCGCACGTGGCGCAAGAAGCGGCGCCGGCGATCTTGCGGGCGCTGCGCGAGCTGCGAAAGACCAACGTGTTCGTGGTGACCAGCGTGAGCTCGCCGGGGCTCGCGGCGGACTACGCGAGCACCGTCGTCCTCATGGACCGCGGTCGCGCGCTCGCGCCGACCACCACGTCCCGGCCGCTGCTCCTGGCGTCCCAGGGGCCGGTGCAGGTTCGAATCGTCACCAGCGAACCCATGAACCTGCTCCGCGAGCTCGCCCGCGAGGGGCTCGCCACCCACGCCGACGCCGGGCACGTCAGCGTCACCGGGGCTTCGCTTTCGGCGGTGGCCAAGGCGGTTCAACACGCCATCGTGCACGCCGGCGTCCCGATCACCGCGGTGATCCCCGATGGCCCGCCGCTCGCTCACGTTCGCGCCGCCATCGCCGGCGACGAGCGCGCGGCCTACGACGCCGCATACGCCGCGCGCATGCAAGCGAGCACCGAAGGCACCCGGGGCGGCGCAGCCCTCGTGGCCCATGCGGTGCCGGCGCCGGAGGCCCCATCGGCCTTCCGCAGCGACGGGGGAGGGCAAGCCTGATGTGGAGCTTGCTCCGCGTTCCCTGGACACGCCTGGCGCGCTCGCCGCGCTCGCTGCTGACGCTGTTGCCATGGGCCTGCATCGCGCTGTTCTTCGGGTGGACCGCCCGCGGGCGCGGGGCCGACGACAGCCTGGCCACGTATGCTGCGCTCCCCTTGCCACTCCTGGCATTCGCGGCGGTCGGCGCGGTCCTCGGCGCCAAGAGCCTCGGACACGCAGTATCGGGGCTGCGCGCGCTGGGTGCGAGCCGCCCGGCCGCCATCCTGGTCCACTTCCTGGCCGCGGTGCTCCTCAGCATGCTCCTGACGGCGGTGGTGGGCGGCGCGGTGGCGGCGCTCGCCCACGGGCCCGCCGACCCCCCGCTCGCGCGCGACGTGCTCGCTTCCGCCGGAGCTTCGGCGCTGGGCGGCGCGGCCTACGCAGGGCTGTTCCTGCTGGGGGCGACCTTCGGCAACGGCGCCGGCCGCAGCATCGTACTGGCCATCGACTTCGCGTTCGGCGGGAGCAGCGTCGGTGCCATGCTCTTTCCTCGGGGCCACGTGCGGAGCCTGTTCGGCGGCGCCGACGTAGCCGAGCTCACCGCGCGGCAGAGCTCCATCGCGTTGCCGGTGCTCGCGGCGCTCTTCCTGCTGCTGGCTTTCCTGCGCACCCGAAGGCCCGCGCGCTGACGCAGGGCAAAATCGGGGGTCCCCACCGGTGCCCGTTCGCGCTATGCCCTAGGCATGCGCCGGACCACCCCTGCCCTTCTCTGCGTGCTCGCCCTCCTCGCGTGTGATGAAAAGAAAGAAGGGGCCGCCGGGTCTGCCTCGGCCAGCGCCAGCGCAGCTCCGAGCGCCGTGCCCACGCCCCCGCCCGCCGCCAGCAC
>JABFRG010001185.1 GCA_013141295.1 Polyangiaceae bacterium | reverse complement strand
GTCCTACGCCGTGCAATGTGCACATAGCCGCGCGATGGACCGGGCCGACACGCTTGTTACTCCCTGCTCCGCGGCGCCCTGGCTAGGTTCGCTCGAAGGAAGGAAACGAACCATGTCCCGAACGTTCATCGCCGCACTGCAGATCTCGCTGGATGGGTACACGCAAGGAGAGGACACCGGAGAGCCCTCGTGGGTCGAGTCGTGGGCCGACGCACTGCAGCTCGTCCCCGACGTCGACTGCTTCGTCCAGGGCGGCGGCATGTACCCCGGCTACGGCATGTACTGGGCGGCCATCGAAGCGGATCCCAAAGCTCCGCCGCCCTTTCAAACGCAGCCACCGACCCCGCAAGAGGTCGCGTACGCGCGCTTCGCAGGGCAGACGCCGCACTACGTTCTCTCGAAGACCCTCGAGACCGTCTCGTGGCCGCCCACCGCCCGCATCGTGCGCAATCTGGATGCGCTCCGGAAGCTCAAGGCCGAGCCCGGCAAGAATACCTACGTGGTCGGCGGGGCCACCTTCGTGAGCTCACTCCTGCAAGCCGACCTCATCGACGAGCTGAAGCTCATCGTGCATCCGCTCCTCCTCGGCGGCGGCAAGCGCCTCTTCGGACCGCTGGAAAAGCGGCGCTCGCTCCGGTTCGTCAAATCCGAACCGGCGAAATCCGGCCGCGTCATCCTCAGCTACCGCCTCTGATTCCGCTGCTATGATCCAGGGATGCGCATCGTGGCCCCCTTGGCTCTCCTGCCGATCCTCTATCTCGCGGCCTGCGGCGACGCCGGGAGCAGCGCGCCCACGCCCACGCCCGGTCCGGGCGATGCCTCGTCGCAATCCGACCTCGATACCGGCACCCCGCCGCTCGTGGACGGAGGCCCGCAAGCCAACGATGCAGGTGTGTTCGTCACCGGCAATCCCGACGGCAAGTGCTCGAAGCCCTTGCCGGCTTCGGCAGCCCGCGCGGACGTGTCGAAGCCCACGAGCGTCGTCGGTGACGGCACGGCGGCGAGCTGCACCTTCGCGGCGCTGAGCGCGGCCGTCTCCGCAGGGGGCGTCGTCGTCCTCGACTGCGGCCCTGCACCGGTCACCATTCCCATCACCAGCGCGCTCACGCCCCCTACCAACAAGAACACCGTCATCGACGGAGCCGGCAAGGTCACGCTCGACGGCCGCGGAGCCACGCAGATCCTCAACTGGAACAGCGCCAATTTTCGGGCCAACGATATGGGCCTCACGCTCCAGGGCCTCGCCTTCATCAATGGGAAGATCGCCGGGAGCAAGCCGATTCCCGCGGCACCGGCGCCGTGCTCCCAGGGCTTCAACGACGGAGAGGGAGGCGCCATCTTCATGCGAGACGGCAACCTCACGGTGATCGACAGCTACTTCGAGAACAACGTCGCCGCGCCCGAAGGCCCCGACGTCGGTGGCGGCGCCATTCGCATGCTCGGCAGCAAGCGCGGGCTCACCATCGTACGCAGCACCTTCAAGAACAATCACGCGAGCAACGGTGGAGCAGTGGGCTGCCTCTTCGCGAAGCTCGAGGTCTACGACAGCTTGTTCCTGGGCAACACCGCCACGGGGCACGACGCCAACAACGACGATGCCACCAAGTGCAGCGTCATCAACAACGGGCAACACGAGATCGGCTCCGGGGGCAACGGGGGCGCGCTCTACAGCGACGGCGCCGGCCTCGACGTGTTGCTCTGCGGCGACAAGGTTGCGGCGGACGCCGCCGGCACCAAGGCCTTCGGCGGTGGCCTCTTCTTCACCAGCAACGACTTCGGCGGCACGCTCACCATCGCCGATACCACCATGACCGGCAACACCGGCGGCTACTGGACCTCCGTGAAGGAGGGCACCCAGAACAACGCCGGCACCGCCGTGGGCACCAATACCAAGAGCCTGACCATCACCAGCTCGACGCTTCAAGGCCTCCCCTGAGAGGGCGTGACGTCACTCTTCGGGGGGCGTGCTGATCCGCACCACCGCACCCCCGGGGCAAACGCGCGCGGCCGCACCCACGGCGCGGACGTCGGCCATGGCCAGCTCCGAAACACTATCGGCGTAGATGGACGCGCGCACCGTCACGGCGTCGGTCCGCGGCGCGGGCTCGTCGCCGCCGTCGAAGGGAATCTCCTTCCAGTCCAGGGACGCGAGCCACCCCTCGTCGATTGCCGGTGCATCGAGGTCGACGCAACAGTGCAGCGCCAAGAGCGCCAGCGGCGCAACGTCGATATTCACGTGCAGAGGCATCCCGCTTGCAACTCTCGCCGCCACGTCGACCACTGCCGCAGCCTCGGTCGCATCGAGCGCCCCCTCGTGGAGGTCGAGCTCTGCCGCCATGCCCGCCTTCGCCCGCGCAATCTGCTCCAGTGCATCTTCGACGAGCTCCTCCGCCACGCCGAATCCCCGTAGCTGCGCAACCCGCTCGGCGCCGTAGTCGATGGTGCTCTGGCGCACGCGCTCATGGCGCAGCACGTCACGGAGCTTGGCGCCGTGAGCTTGCAGAAACGCGCGGAGCCCCCGCAGCTGGAGCGGAGCCGCGCCTCTCGGCCCATCCGCCACCGGTACGACCGCCGTCTCGGCAAAGTCGCTCGCCAGTGCCGCCTGCAGCGACTCCAACGCTTCCCAGTCCGCCGGAAAAACCCAGTCACCCTCGGGAAAGTACCGCATCGGCGCACCACACCAGACCACCAGCGCCGAGCTCGAACGAGGACCCATGCACGCACCCTAGCAAATCGCCCGAGCGCTGTCCCTCTCTCGCAAGCGAGCAGAAGGGCGTGTATCGCTCACCCCAAATACGGAACTTGGCAGCGCGTAGTGGCTTGATGAATTGCTCGAAAATGCTATATCTTCGACTCACTCATTCGAGTGGGTCAGGGGAAGAAATGCAGCATCATCCACCCGAGGATTGGGCGGACAAGTGCGCCTGGGACCGGTATCTCTCCGCGAAAGCAGAAGAGTCCGAGGTCTTTCACGCGAGGTCGCACAATCCGCTCCAGTTCGTGAAGTTTGCAATCGAACGTGGTGGCCACGTTTGGTTCTCTGGGTGCGGCGTCGATCCGGCGCCGCGGGCATACGCAGCGCTCGGTTGCTCTGTTCTGGCGACCGACCTGTCCACTGTTGCGGTGGAATGGCAACGCGCGCGAGGCAGCGAGCCGCCGACGGCGCTCTTCGAGGACTGGGCGTCCTGGGTCTCGGAGCACGGGCTCGCCGAGGCTGCGGGAACGCTCACCGCGACCGAGCACGACTTCACGACGACCGCGCCCGCAGGACCGTTCGACGTGATGATCAACCGTCGTGCGTTTCACGGGCTCTCTGCCGCAGCGAAAGCCGCCGGTGCACGCCACTTCTTTCGTGCGCTCCGTCCGGGCGGCGCAGCCATCTTCGATACGCTCAATATCCAGGGGAAGGAGCGCAGCCTCATCGAGGACTGTCTCATCGAGGCCGGATTCTACGTGCCCTTCCACAAGTCCGAGCGCTGGTACCGAGACAAGCTCGACGCGACGGGCATCGTCTATGCCATGATCCTCGGGCGCCCCATCGTCCCCCATTGGGATCAGTACCCCGCGAAGAAGTTCGCCGAATTCGAGAAGCGCGATCGCGACATCCTCATGTCGTTTCGTCCGGAGTACGAACAGCGTCGGGTCGAAGAAGCGCCCGAGGTTCAGGCTACCCTCGAGAACCCCGGGACCATCGCCGCACACATGATTTACTCGACCGGCTGAGCCGGGCTCGGGCTCGGGAAGTGAGCTGGGCCCTCTGGCTCCCCTCCCACGAAAGTGGGAGGGGCCGGGGGAGGGAACGTCGCACGGCCCTCCGTGACCTCCCGCAGATATCGCACGTCAGTACTTCGCCAAGCCGCTGGGGAGCTTCACCGACGAGGCCCAGGAGATCTGCACGACCGTCTCCTTGATCGCGCTTTCGTCGTAGATGACGGCGAGCTTGGTGTCGACGGCTCCCTGGCGCTCCAGCACCACGAAGCGTGCCTGGGCGCGGGATGCGCCGGTGGCCGAGGTTCGCACGTCGTAGAAGCTCGAATCGAACTTCGGCAGCGCCTCGGTCTTCTTCCGATACGCATCGGAGGCGGCGCGGATGCGCTCTTGCACCGCCGGGTCCTTGGTGCGCGCGTACTCCTTGGAGAGCGCGTCGATCTCCTTCACGTGCGCAGACACCTCGGCCGAGGTCGGCATCGATGCCTTCATCTTGTCGCTGACGTACTTCTGCCACTGCGTTGCGGTAAACGACTGCGCTGCGCCCTTGCCGTAGAAGGTCGCTATCTCCGCCACCGGCCGCTTCACGCGCAGCGCCACCGAACGGTCGCCGTCACCCGGCGGAAACGACTGCGCAGAGGGCGGTGCCGCGAAACCCCAGCGGGTCACGTTGGTGCTGCGCGCACGAAAGTCCACGCGGCTCGGGTGATTCGATGCGTAGAGGTACGCCATCGGGTAGAAGCGCCGGTTCACCTGCAGCGTGGCCGCGGCCGCTTGCTGCACCACGGGTACGTCGCCTAGTACCGCGACACAGGGGAAACGATCGATTGCGGGAGCAGCCTTGGGATCTCCTCGACCGCGACGCATACTTCGATGCTGCGCGCTTGCCGCGGCGTTCTACGAATTAGTCCACGGCGCTCGAGC
>JABFRG010001001.1 GCA_013141295.1 Polyangiaceae bacterium | reverse complement strand
GCCTCGGGGCGGGTGCCGTGTTCGGTCTGGTGGCCATGAGCAAACGCTCCGACCTCGACCAGGACTGCCGCGACAAAGTGTGTCCCCCGGGCGCCGAATCCCGTCTCTCGTCGTTTCGCACCTCGGCCGATCTCTCCACGGTCTTCTTCGTGGTGGGAGGGGTCGCCGCGGTGGCGGGGGTGACCCTGCTGGTGTTCGCGCCCCAGCGCCGCACCACCATGGCCTGGTCGGTGGGCCCGCGCGGTGCGAGCCTCCAGGGGACGTTTTGAGCGATCCCCATCCCTCTGGCGCTTCTCCCGCGGTGGCCCCGGCGGGGAAGTACCGGCGCATCCTGGTGCTCGGTCGCGGCGGCATGGCCACCGTGTACCTGGCGTCGCTTCGATCGCATCAGGGGTTCACCAAGCTGGTCGTCATCAAAGACCTCCGTCCGGAGCTCTCGGATTCTCGGACGTTTCAGGAGATGTTCGCGGAGGAGGGGCGCATCGCCGCGCGCTTGTCGCACCCGAACGTGGTCCAGACCTTCGAGGTCCACGCCGAGGACGACCATTCCATGTCGCTCGTCATGGAGTATCTCGAAGGGCAGTCGCTGGCGGCGATTCAGAAGAAGCTCGGCACGACGTTCCCGCTGGCCGCGCACCTGCGCATTCTCGTGGAAGTGCTCGAGGGTCTGCACTACGCGCACCAGCTGAAAGACTTCGACGGTCGTCCATTCGACCTCGTTCATCGGGACGTGAGCCCGCAGAACGTGTTCGTCACCTACGACGGCGAGGTCAAGGTCCTCGACTTCGGCATCGCCAAAGCGGCCACGTCGGAGGTGGTGACCGAGGCCGGCGACCTCAAGGGAAAGCTCCCGTACATGTCACCGGAGCAAGCGATGGGGCAGCCGGTGGACCGTCGCACCGACGTGTTCGCCGCGGGCGTGATGTTGTGGGAGGCGCTCTCCGGTCGCCGGATGTGGCACGGACAGGGCAACGCGACGATTCTCCTTCATCTCGCCAACGGTGGGCTGCCAGCGCTCACCCTACCTACCGACGCGAGCCCCGAGCTCGCGGGAATCGTCGCCCGCGCGCTCGCGCACGATCCCAATCAGCGTTTCCCCGATTGTCGCGCGTTCCGCGAAGCCTTGGAGCCCTTCGCGAAGGGCCTCGAGCGTCGCGACCTGGGCGCGATGATCGCGGAGGCGTTCGCGATCCAGCGTCGAGACGTGACGAGCCAGATCGAGACCCAGCTTCGGTTGGCGGAGTCGAGTCGCACCGGTGAGTACAGCCCGATGCGCCTCGTAACCGGGAACGAATCCTCCGCCAGTGGTCTGCGCTCGCGCAGTGGAACCGGCTCGCATCGGATGCAGATGCATCCGATGCAACCGGCCGGCAACTCCGGCGTGGTGAGCACCTCGGTGCCGGCGGTCGCTCCCGCCCCCTCCGGATACTCCGCGGTGCTGGCGGTTGCCATTCTCGGGCTCGTGGTCCTTCTCGGCGGCGGCGCTCTGATGGCGCACCGGGTCTGGTCGACGAAACCGGAGCTACCCTCCGCCGAGGCGGGCGCCCAGAGAACCGAGGCGATGGCGACCGGTGCAGCCCCCGGCGTGAGCACCCCCGCTTCCGCGCCTTCCGTCATCGCCAACCAAGAGCGCGACGCCGCGGCTCCGGTTCGGCCAGCGTCGTCGCGAGTGCATGCGCCGCCCGGTAGCGCGGCCCCACATGGGACCGCGAAGCCGGGCGGCAATCCCGATAACGATCTCGGGTACTGAGGCGGGACGGGACGTTACTGCGTCACTTCCAGGGTGTACCGAGCGGTGACGAAGGCCGGCGGCTCACCAGCCTTGGCGCGAATCGGAAGGCCGGCGAACTGGTGCTGGAGGACGAGATACTGGCCGCCCACCAGGTCCTTGGCGTCGATCTGGCAGTTGGCGCCCGGGGTCGTGGTGTAGTTCTCGCCGACGCGCTCGCCCGAGGCGTCGAGGAGCTCCACGTCGCAGAGATAGTCGGCGGGGGAATTGGAGAGCTTGATGGTGGCGTTGCCCGCGCCGAGCGTGACCTTGTAGTAGTCGGAGTCGTCGCCCACGGAGAGCTCGGTGTTCGGCGAGTGGGCCGCTGCGGAGGCCTGAATGGGCGTGCCGAGCGCGATGACCTTGGCGTCTTCCTTGCGGTTGTTGGGCTCGAAGGCATCGTTGATCTTGGTGTAGTCGAGCCGCATGTCGTAGCTGAAGCGGGGGCCGGCGCCGGCGAAGCGATTCACCTGCACCCGGTACTTGGCGCCGGGCGTGACCGTGAACCAGGCCTTGATGCTCGCGCCATCTTCGGTCGTGTACGTGTCGACCAGGCTCGCGTTGTCGGCGGCGGAGTAGACGATGAGCTCCGCCAGACCCTTGCTCGACACGTTGCTGATGCTCACCTGCACGTAGCCGCCGGCCGCATCCGCGGGCGCCGTGATCTCGAAGAAGTCCAAGAGATCGCCGCCGTCGGGGTTCGACACGCAGAGGCCCGTGTAGCTCGTGTTCACGTCCACGGCCTTGGCTTGCTCGCGGGTGTCGTTGGGCTCGCCGAAGTCGCACCCGGCCACCACGGAGCCGCTGGAACCACTGGAGCCCGAGCTCCCGCTGGAACCGCTGGAGCCCGAGCTGCCGCTGGAGCCCGAGCTGCCGCTGGAGCCCGAGCTGCCGCTGGAGCCGGGCGTGCCCGTGGAGATGGTGCAACCGGTGACGAGCGCCGAGCCAACGAGGAGAAGCGAAAGGGTCGTGCGAAGGTTCATGTGGATTGGACGTCGGCCCGCCGGGGCCGATGCACGCGAGCGCCGTCATCGGAACGGATGACGTGCCGGAACACTCTGAAATGAAAGATGAAAGCGGCGCGCGACGTTTCCCTTCGAGTGCGCTATTCGTAAATTCGCGTGCCCCACTACGCCCTCGCGCTGGTCTTCGTTCTCGTTCCGCTCCTGGCCATCGTCCTCGCCTCGCGCGACGTGCGCACGTGGCTGCGGGGGACCGGCAGCATTCGCCAGACGCTTTCCAACGCCGGCGTGGGCATCTTGTTCCTTCTCACCCAGCTCCTGCTGCGCGGCACGCTCCTGGCCGCCTTCGCGGGGGTCGCCGCGCTGGTGCCGTGGAAGCTCCCCAACGCGCCGGCCTCGTACGTCCTCGCGTTCGTGCTCCTCGACTTCGTCTACTACGTGCAGCACCGGCTGGAGCACGGGGTGCCGCTCCTGTGGGCGATCCATTCGGTGCACCACCAATCGCGCGACTACAACCTCTCGGTCTCGTTCCGGGTGGGCATGCTCACGTCCATCTCGACCCTGTCGTTTCATGCACTCCTCACGCTCGCCGGCGTCAGCGCGGCGATGTACGCGGTGGTGGTGACCATCCATGGGGTGCTGCTCTTCGGCCTCCACGCGCGCACCAAGTTCACGCTGGGGCCCGGTCGGTTCTTCAACGCGCCGGTGTTTCACCGGGTGCATCACGGGGCCGAGGCCATGTACATCGACAAGAACTTCGGCGGCGTGCTGCTCCTCTGGGACCGCATCTTCGGCACCTTCGCCCCGTACACCGAGGAGCCGAGCTTCGGCGTGACCGGCGAGCCCTCGCACCGGAATCCGGTGCTCGCCAACTTCACGCCGTTCGCACTGCTGGCGGAGCGCCTGCGGACGAAGCGCACGCTGGGCGCCAAGCTGCGCGCCCTGTTCGTACGCGACGACACGGAAAAGCCGGGGTAGTCGGGGCGCGGTTTCGCCTTCTCTGGTGGGGCGAAGCGTGATTTATCCCAAGGCCTCGTGTGGGTCGACGATAAGCGCAGCTGGTTGCGAACGGTGCTCTACGGTGGGGCCTCGCTTCCGCGCATTTGGGGTCGCGTGCTGGTGATCACCGGGCTCTCGGTGGTGACCACCGTGCTGTACCAGGAGATCGACGCGCTCCACATCAGCCTCACCGCCACGCCCTTCACCCTCATCGGGCTGCCGCTCGGCATCTTCCTCGGCTTTCGCAACACGTCGGCCTACGACCGCTTCTGGGAGGGGCGCAAGCTCTGGGGCGCGCTGGTGAACAACACCCGGAGCCTCACCCGGCAGGTGCTCACGCTCTTCGCGCCCCAGGCGCCAGAGGAGGCCGCCGAGGTGCTGGCGTTCCAGCGGAAGTACGTGCACACCACGGTCGCGTTCGTGCACGCCCTGCGCGCGTTCCTGCGCGATCAGCCGGTGGTTCCTCACCGCGACAACACCCTCGAGACCGACGTGTTCACGCGCGTCGCGGGGGAGCCCAACCCGCCCTACGGCATGCTCCAGCATCTGGGCGAGATGCTCCGGGAGGCGCGCGACCGCAACTGGATTCACCCGTATCACGTGCCCATGATCGAGAGCTCGCTCGGGGCACTCACCGACATCCAGGGCGCCTGCGAGCGCATCAAGGGCACGCCGATTCCGTTCTCGTACACGGTGCTCCTGCACCGCATCGTGGCCGCCTATTGCTTGCTCCTCCCGTTCGGGCTGGTCGACACCATTCACTGGGCGACGCCGGTGGTCGTGCTCTTCGTGAGCTACGCGTTCTTCGGGCTCGACGCGGTGGGTGACGAGATCGAACAGCCCTTCGGCCTCGACACCAACGACCTCCCGCTCACCACGCTTTCGCGCAACATCGAGGTCACGCTC
>JABFRG010000770.1 GCA_013141295.1 Polyangiaceae bacterium | reverse complement strand
ATCCCGGTCACTCTGCTACAGCTGACTCCCGCTCCGCGGGAGGGGTGCCTGAGCGCTCCGCGGGAGGGCAGACGGAGCCGCGGGGGGGTGCGCAAACGGTGCGTGGTGCGGTGCGTAAAGAGACGGCGATCGATGCTCAAGGAGTGCAAGTGCCGGGGGCGCTTGTATCGTCTCGAAGGATGAAGACGCGTCCGCGGGCTCGGCCGAGGTTCACGTTGCAGGTGCCGCTGTCGCCGGCGGAGATCACCGCGCGGGTGCGGAAGCAATTGGAGGTGGACCCACGGGTGACCGGCGCGGTGGCGCGGGCGACGCTGCTGCTGACGGTGCGCGAGGAAGACACGCACTTCTGGTCGCCGCATCTGGACGTGCAGCAGGAGAGCGACGAGGCCGGCGGCACGAACTTGAGCGCGATGTTCGCGCCGCATCCGCACATCTGGAGCACCTTCGTGGCGATTCAGGCGCTCTTCGCGCTGCTCTCCATCGGCGCGGCGGTGTGGCTCACCTCGGTGTTGATGCTGGGCGATAGCCCTGTGGTGGCGATCGTCCTCCTGGGTCTCATGCTCTTCGGCGGCGGCTTCGCCTACGGCGCGGCGTACGTGGGTCAGGGCATCGGGAGCGAGCAGATGTACCAGCTCCGAGCGTTCCTCGACGCCGCCCTCCGCGAAGAGGCCTGAAATTCACCGCAGATCATCGTGCGGGCATCCGTCGATGTACTCCGGCGCCGATACCCAGGGGCAGCGATCGTGCGCGTCGGCGATGCCGTCGTGGTCCACGTCGCTGGGCTCGAGATCGCTCGGCACGTCCTTGCCGGGGACGGGAACGCTGCGGGTGCCGAGCGAGAGCTCGAGGCCCGCGAAGCCGCGCAGATCGGCGGTGCGCATGACGTTGGGCCCCTGCAGCGTGGGAATCGTCTGATCGCCGAAACGCGGTCCGATGCCGATGCGAAAGACCGCGCCGGAGGTGACGTCGATGCGCAATCCCACGCTGCCCTCCCCGCCGAGCGCGCGGCTGGTGAGCAAGTGGAATGCCCGCACTTCGAAGATGGCCTCCACGCGATTGACAATCACGACGCCGAGCGCAGTGGCCATCATCAACACCGATCGTCGACTGGCATCCAGGAACTCCGAGGCGGGGGGCCGCGGTGGATCGCGCGGGGCTTCGGCATAGTTGCCAATGCCGCGCAGAGCGGTGCCCAGCGCGAAGCCGAGCCGCACGCCCCCCGGCTTCGGGCTGCCGAGGGCCTCCGCCAGGAACCAGCTCGCCAGCTGCGGATCGCAGGGACCCCAGGTAAAGCCACAGCCGGCCGAGGTCCGCAGCGCAACGCCGATCGGCGCCGGCTCGATCAGCTGCCACTTCGCATCGAGGGTGGTCTCGGTGGAGCTGGTGAGGCCGCCCTCGGTATGAATCAGCAGCGTCGGATACACCGCGAGCCGCCGTGCGAGCACGTAGCCCAAGGACACCGACACGCTCCACCCGTCGCGCAGCGCGAGCTCGATGGGGCCGCCGCCGGTGGTGGGTGACACCTGGCTCGGAAGGCGCTTCACCCACGCGCCGGTGGAGGACGCGCTGAGCGTGCCCGGCAGGGCGAGGCGGGTACCGTCGACGAACAGGAACCCCAGGCCGTCCACCGGCGGTCGCGCGAAATCCGGAGGATAGAAGGCCAGCGTCTCGGCAGCCTCGGCTCGAGAGGGCACGCACGTCCACGCCAAGGCCAAGGCCAACGCCGCGAGGCGCCCCCACCCCCGGAAAACGCCGCGCGGATCGTGGCGAAGCTCGGGCACGCCACTGAGTGGCAGCGAGCGCCGGGCGCGATCACTTTGTTTTTGGGGGTCCGTTCTTGTTCTCGCGGGCCCGTTGGACGCTGCGGACGATGAGCACGCCGGCCACCACCAGCATGAACGCGCCGAACGCGATGGAGTTGGTGCGGATGCGACTGCGCGGCTCCTGCGGCTCGTACGTGGGGCCGTCGTCCGGGCGCCGGGGCTCCTCTGCCTCGGTGGAAACGGGCGCCGGATCCGGCCCACCCTTCCACCACTGCGCGCCGGTCTTGCCCTGGCCCGGCGGAGGATCGGCCGGAGGCGCTACGTAAGCGGGCGGCGGCATCGCAGGCGCAGCAGGTTGCACTGCGGGCGCGGGCCTCTGTTGCGAGGGTCCCACGAACGACTGCCCACCGCCGGGACGCGCCACGGCGGAACCGGTCGCCAGCAGGACGGCGAGGCTCACGAGTGCCATGGAGAGATGCTTGTTCCGCACGCTGCCCAGAAACGTATCACGGACCGCGATCTGCGATAGCGTCCATGCCCTCATGCACCGACGCACGCTCGCTCCCTTGTTTGTCGCCGCGCTCCTGTTCGCCTGCGGGAAAAGCCGGCAGGGAACGACAGCGACGGATGCATCACCCGCCGCTTCCGCCAGCGCCAGCAGCCTCACGCCCGAACAAGCGAAGCTGGCGGCGACCTGCGCTTCGTCCGAGCCCGGCGGTCCCCTTGCCTGCGACGATCTCGCCGACATTTTCGCCAAGGGCACCGGCGTTCCCATCGATCTCCCGAAGGCCGCCCGGTACTACGGCGACGGCTGCGATCGCGGGCTCGGCCTCAGCTGTCGCAAGCTCGCCGGTCTCGCCGCCACCGGCCGCGGCGTGCCGCAGGACCGCGCCCGGGCCATTGCACTCTACACCAAAGCCTGCGACGGCGGCCTGGCGCTCGCCTGCGACGATCTCGGCGATTTGTATGCCAAGGGCATCGGCGGGCCGATCGAGCCCGAGCATGCGGTGCCGGCGTTCCAGCGGGCTTGCGATCTCGACCCCGGATTGCCCTGCGGGCACCTCGCACGCATGTACCGCGACGGACAGGGCGTCCCGCGCGACACCAAGAAGGCCATCGCGCTCTTCGAGAAGGGCTGTGCCGCCGGCTCCGCCCTCACCTGCGACGACTTCGGCGACCTCTACGCCAAGGGCCAGGGCGTGCCGGTGGACCGCACCAAGGCGCGCGCCACCTATGCGCGCGCCTGCGCCGCCGGCTTCGATCTCGGCTGCCAGCACGAAAAGCAGCTGAAGTAAGAAGACCCCTACCTGCCGCAGGCAGTGGCGCACTCGTTCGGGCAGCCGCTGTTGCAGATGCACTGGGCAACCGTGCGGTACAGGTTCTGGGCGGTGGTGGTGGTGGCGCGCGTGACGCAGGCGGACGCACACGTTTGGTCCTTGCACGCGGCGACGCAGGTTTGGATGGTCGCGCACTCGGGGCTCGCCTTGCACGCGGCATCTTGCGACACGCAGGCGCCGGTGGTGGAGGCAGCCTTGGTGCAGGTACCACACGAAGTGGGCCCGTTGCAGCGCCCGGTGGTGCATTTGTCGCCCGCGGGGCACGCGCGTCCGCAGCCGCCGCAATTCGCGGGGGAAGTCAGGATATCGACGCAGGCGTCGCTGCATATCTTGTTTCGCGCCGCGCACGAGAGCTCCGCCGACTCGGTGGAGCTGGTGGTGAGCTCGACCCAGCCGATGGGCTGCACCAACCGACTGCTGATGCCCGCCTTGGTGGCCTTGTCCTTGCGCACTTCCTTCTTCACGCGGGTGGCCGACATCTGGAAGTACCGATCGGTGGTGCCCCCGGAGACGGCCTTGAGCGCCTCGCGGGGAATCTGGAACGAGCCCGCGGCGTCGTCGGCCTGGCAGGTGACGGTGCCGCGGCTCCCGGCGACGGTGATCTCGACCTTGTCGGTGCCCGGCGTCCAGGAGATGGGAATCGGGCCATTGCCGAACACCACCCCGGCGGGGATGTTGGCCAGCGAAGGCTTGGTCTCGAAGCGCGCGACCGCCGTGAAGTCGTCCTCGAAGGCCTCGAAGCCGAGACCACTCGCACCGGTCGCCTTCACGTGAAGCTCCGCCCCGGGAGCGAAGGGCGCGCCCTTGAGGGTGCTCGGCGCCGCGTAGGGAGGAAAGAGCGTGAGCGGCGCGCGGGTTCCGGTGAACGCCAGCGGTCCGGCATCGAACGACTCCCTCTTGCGGCACACCGAAACGCCCGACGGCGGCGCGTAGCACTCCTCGTCGCTCCCACATCCGCTCTCGCAGGTCTTCGCGCAGACCATGGAGCACGCGTCGTCGAAGGTGCACGTCTCGCCCTCGCGACACGTCCCGCACTCGGGCAGGAACGACACCGAGCAGCCGGCGACGTCGGTGGCGCAGCGCGCCGGCAGGGTCGCGGCGTCGGGAAAGAAGGCCGCGGAGGCGATGGGCGTCACCTCGGAGGAACCGGTCGAGTGGCGCTCGCCGAGCGTGATGACACCGAGCGCGTGCGGAGGATCGCCCGTGGCGGCATCGGCGCCGGCGTCCGGATCGACCGTGCCTCGCGCGGGCTCTGCCGAGGAGCACCCCACGGCCACCGCCGAGAGCGCGAGAAGGGAAACCATTGATTGCCGGGTGAGAAGAGAAAAGCGCACTCCCGTACCTCCTGAAGAAGCGCAGCAACGACGCTGCGACCCGGCTCCAACGAGGGCGAATAGAGCGCACTTACACCTGGCGCGCAAAGTGACCGGCTCAGGGCATGGCTTGCGGATCGGTGCCGGCCGGGTAGCAGAGCGAGGGCCCGCCGCACTTCGCGTTCCCCCGGGCATCCGGTTCACCCGCGGCGGGGCACGCGCAGTGCTCGTTGATCGGACAATCG
>JABFRG010000651.1 GCA_013141295.1 Polyangiaceae bacterium | reverse complement strand
GCCCCGGATCGCTGGCGGTGGAGCGGGCCAGCACCTCGCGCACCGGCTCCGAGAGGGGCTCCTTGTTCTTGCTCAGGATGGGCAAGGGGTGGAGCATCGCCTTCATGATCTCGATCTCGTTGCACTCGGCGAACGGGAGCGAGCGGGTCACCGCGGCGTAGAGCGTGGCGCCCAGCCCCCACACGTCCATGCGTCGATCGCGCGGCGCCGAGCCTGCCTGCTCCGGCGCCATGTAGCGAAACTTGCCGCGGAACACGCCCTCTTCCGTGGCCTCGGCCCGGCGAATGGCCGACTTGGCAACCCCCAGATCGATGAGCTTGGTGGTGCCGCGGCGGTCTACCAGGATGTTGTGCGGCGTGACGTCGCGGTGCACCGCGCCGATGGGCGCGCCGGTCTGGTGCCGCAGCTCGTGCAGCACGTGCAGGCCCTCGGCCGCCTCGACGAGAATGCGTGAGGCGATGCCCGCCGGAAGCCGCCACTCGTGCTGCTCCGCGAGCGCGAGCCAGCTCTGGAGCGAGTGGCCGTCGATGTACTCCATGACGAAGAACGGCACCTGCGCCTTCGCGCCCTCGGCCACGAAGCCGGGCCAGTGCACGTCCTTCAGGCGCTGGAGCAAGCGCCCCTCCTCGCGCAGGAGATCGCGCGCCTGCGGATCGGTCTCGAGATCGTCGACCACGGTCTTCAAGACGTACGTCGGTCCGTCCGGGCGATCCGCGCGCCGCACGACCCACACCTGTCCCATGCCCCCCTTGGCCAGGGGGCGAAGCAGCTCGAAGTCTCCGAAGCGGAGCCCCGCCTGCAGTTTGGGCGGCCGGCGCATGATCTCGAACAGTACCTTATTTCTCGACGATTCTCGAGCCCGCGCTCGCAGACACTGTGTGTCAGTCAGGCGCGCCGCTCAGCCCAGGTCGAAGACCAGAACCTCGGCGGACGCTGCGGTCTTTCCTTCGACGCGCACGGAGCCCTCGTCGGAGATCGCGGCGCCGTCGCCTTCGCCCAGCACCTTGCCGTTCACGGTCGCGGTGCCCCGAGCCACGTGAACCCAGGCGTGGCGGCCCTTTGCGAGAGGGAGCTCGGCGGTCTCGCCCTCGCGGAAGAGGCCGGCGTAGAGCACGGCGTCGGCGTGGATGGTGACGCTCCCGTCGCGACCGTCGGGCGACGCCACGACCCGAAGCTTGCCGTTCTTCTCCGACTCGGGGAAGGTCTTCTGCTCGTAGCCGGGGGCCATCCCCTGGGCCTTGGGCATGAGCCAGATCTGCAGGAAGTGGACGCCCTCGGTCTTGGACTCGTTGAACTCGCTGTGGGTGACGCCGGTGCCGGCGCTCATACGCTGCACGTCGCCCGGGCGGATGACCGAGCCGGTGCCCATGGAATCCTTGTGCGCCAGCGCACCTTCGAGGACGTAGGAGACGATCTCCATGTTGCGGTGCGGGTGCGCGCCGAAGCCGCCGCCGCCGGCCACGCGATCGTCGTTGATGACGCGCAGGGCCCGGAAGCCCATGTGCTCGGGATCGTAGTAGTCGGCAAAGGAGAAGGTGTGGTGCGAGTCGAGCCAGCCGTGGTTGGCGTGGCCGCGTTCGGTGGCAGGGCGGAGCTTCATCATGGTGTGCCTTCTTTCTCTCGCTGCCCTCGGGTCAGCGTCAGCTCGTATGCCCTGAAGTATGGGGCCGCAGTATCATCTGCGGAATCGGCAATCGATTGACATGAACCATCTGATTCTTAGATGATTGGTCATGCTCGATCCGGTGACGCTCGACCAACTGCGGATGCTCGTGTGCGTGGTGGAGGAGGGGAGCTTCTCGGCCGCCGCGCGCAAGCTGCAGCGGGTGCAGTCGGCGGTGAGCACCGCCATGACCAACCTCGAGACGCAGCTGGGCGTCACCATCTGGGACCGCCGCACCAAGGTGGCGAAGCTCACCGACGAGGGCAAGGCGGTGGTCGGTGCCGCGCGACGGGTCGGCGCCGAGGTCGACGGACTCTTGCGCCTCTCGGCGGGCCTCGTGCAAGGGCTCGAGGCTTCGGTGTCGCTCTGCGTGGACCAGCTGTTTCCGCTCGATGCGCTGGTGGAGCTCTGCGCGGCCTTCGCCCGGGAGTTTCCTTCGGTGGACTTGCGGGTGGACACCCAGAACCTCTCGGCGGTGTCTGCGCGGGTCCTCGATGGGCGATCGAGCCTGGGCGTGGTGAGCCCGCTCGGCGTGGCCGCGGGCCTCGAGCGCCGCGCCCTCTCGGCGATCCGCATGGTGCCGGTGGTGAGCGCCACGCATCCGCTGGCGAAGGCCAAGGGGCGCATCGGCACCGCTAGGCTCGCCGACTTCGTGCAGATCGTGCTCTCGGAGCGGCGCGACGACGGCGTGCCCGATCAGGCGGTGCTCTCGCCGCGCACCTGGCGGGTGGCCGATCTCCACACCAAGCACGCCATGCTCCTCGCCGGTCTCGGCTGGGGCAACCTACCGGAGCACCTCGTGCATCAGGATCTCGCGGCCGGTCGGCTCGCGCTCCTGCGCCTCGAGGCCTGGGCCGAAGAAGAGCACACGCTGGTGTTCTCGGCGGTGTTCCAGCCCAGCACCACGCTGGGCCCGGCGCACCTCTGGCTGCTGGAGAACCTCGAAGCGTTTTGCACCCGCCACGCGCCCCCGCCGAAGAAACGGAAGATGGCGTAGCATGCGCTCATGAAGGCGCCGCTCACGTTCTACTTCGACTTCATCTCGCCCTACGCGTACCTCGGCTGGACGCAGATCCACGCCATCGCCGCCCGTCACGGCCGCACGGTGCTGCCGATTCCGATCCTCTTCGCCGCGCTCCTCGACGCCCACGGCCACAAGGGGCCGGCGGAGATTCCCCCGAAGCGCGTGTACATCTTCAAGGACGTGCTCCGCACCGCGCACCAGTGGAAGGTGCCGCTGGGCCCTCCGCCGGCACACCCCTTCAACCCCCTCCTCGCTCTGCGGGTGGCGAGCCTCGAGATGGACCCTGACGCGCAGAAGCACGTCATCGACGTGCTCTTCCGCGCGGTGTGGGGCGGCGACGGACCCGGCGTGACGGACCCCACGGTGGTGGCGGAGCTGCTCTCCGAAGAGGGCCTCGACGGCGAGGGCATGGTGCACGCGGCGCAGGGCGAAACCGCGAAGGCGCGCGTGCGAAAGGCCACCGAAGAAGCCCTGCATGCGGGCGTCTTCGGCGTGCCCTCGGTGCTGGCCGACGGCGAGCTGTTCTGGGGCTGCGATGCGTTCCCGCACGTGGAACGGCGCCTCGAGGGCGCCGATCCGGTGGACGCCATCGACCTCGGCCGCTGGGCGGCGCTCCCCGCGCAGTCGAAGCGCAAGGCCGCGCAGTAGCGTTACTCCGCCGGCGCGTACTTCACGTCGCGACCCACCGCGTGCTCCAGCTTGGCGCGGGAGATGCGGGCCTCGACGTGGGCGTTGAGGGCCTCGAGACGTGCCCGAGTGAGCTCGGTCTCGGCGTCGGTGACCACCGTGGACGTTGCGCGGCCGTTGCGGAACAGCTCGCGGGCCACGCGGAGCGCCTCGGTGGCGCTCTCCAGCTGACGCTTGGTGGTGGCGATGCCCACGTCGGACTCGCGGATCGACTGGTGCGCCTGGACGACCTCCAGCTCGATGCCCTCGCGCACCGTCTGCTTCTGGGCTTCGAGGGTGGCGATGCGGGCTTCGTACTCGCTGCCACCGGCCGACGACGTGGGAATGTCGTTGGGTGACCAGGTGGCCTGGAGCGTGAGCGACCACGTGGGGGTCCACTCGGCGGTCTGCGGGAAGCGGCGCTGGTTGGGGTTCGCCAGCGTGACCTCACCGGAGCCCGAGACCTGCGGGTAGTAGCCGGCCTTGGCCGACTTCCCCTGGGCCCG
Source organism: Polyangiaceae bacterium (assembly GCA_013141295.1). GTDB lineage: Bacteria > Myxococcota_A > Polyangia > Polyangiales > Polyangiaceae > JABFRG01. Next base: position 800 of record JABFRG010000651.1, on the reverse strand, counting down.
GAGCGCGTCGCCGTTGGCGTCGAGGCTCTTGAGCTCGAGTCGCGCCCGCTGCCCCTCGGCCACGTAGTCGGCCAGGGTGCCGGTGACCGGAGGGAGCGTCGCCTCCAAGTCCTCGCCCAGCGAGAACGGCTCGCTGTCGGGTACGTGCATGGCGATGCGCACCTGCTTCTCGGTGAGCTGCGCCAGGTTCTTGGCGCGTTCCACCTGCAGCTCGGCGGCAGCTACCGCGGTCTCGGCCCGCAGCACGTCGGCGCGCGACGCATTCGCGGCTGCCTCCTGGTTCTTGGCGTCCACCGCGTGGGCCTTGGCGTCCTCCAGCGCCTGCTCGGCCACCACCAATGCGCCGCGAGCCCGGATGTGCGTGTAGAATGCAACTTTGCCGTCGGTGGCGGACCGCGCGCGGGCGGTCTGGGCGTCGATGCGGGCGGCATCACGGGCATGGGTGGCCGCGGTGTAGCCCTGGTTGATGCGCAAGAAGTAGTCGGAGATGGGCACCACGATCTGCGCCTGCAGCAAGAAGTTGTCGAGGAGCACCGGGAAGGTGAAGCTTTGAACCGGGATGGCGACGACCCGCGGGTTCGGCGTGCCCGGAGGGTCCGGCGACACCAGCTGGCTGCCGCCGCTGTCGGTCGACCCCAGCGAGGCGTTGGTGAGCGGCGAGAGCCGCGTGTAGCGCGCGGTGGCGGTGAGCCGCGGCAGGAAGCTGGCCCAGGCCTGGTCGACGCGGGCGGCGGCGGCGCGAATGCTCTCGTCCTGCGCCTTGGCGCTGAAGCTCGTTTGCGCAGCGCGCCGGGCCACGA
>JABFRG010000375.1 GCA_013141295.1 Polyangiaceae bacterium | reverse complement strand
CGGATCGCACTTGTCGGCGGCGACGCTGCCGGCCGCGGTAGGGCGGCTGCCGCTGGACGGATACGCGGCGCAGATGCCATCGACGTCGTCTTGCTTCTGGGTCCGCTGATCCACGGTCCCCGGATCGTAGCTGGCGAACATCGTGGCCTTCGGGACGTCGGTGTGCGCGAGCCCGAGGAAGTGCCCGGCCTCGTGGGTGAACACCGTGAGCAGGTCGAAGCCGTTGCTGGGAATCGGGTCGGCGGGCACCAGCTTCAGCGTGGCGTTCACTTCCATGTCCGCGTCCAGGAGCTCGCCGGTGTCCTTGCGGTAGGTGAGCGTGGTGAGGGCCACCTGACTCTGATCCGCGTAGGGCCAGTCACCGTCGCGGTAGACGATGATGTTCTCGTTGGTGGCGCCGCTCGCCTGGTCGTAGCCGATGGTCGACGACTTGGTGGTGCCGATGTTGACCGCGGAGATGGAGGGCCCTGCCGTTCCGCAGGAGAGGGCCGACCAGGAGGCGAAGGCGTTGCCGGTGACGGTGGTGGTCTCCGCCAGCGTGACCTTGGCGCTCGCCGACTCGTTGAGCTTGTAGCCCACGCAGGCGTTTCGCCAGAACACCGGCTTGCCAGTCTGGGCGCAGGCCTGGCTGGTGCCGCTCTCCGTCGTGGTGCGGCAAAATGCTGCCGCGTCGCGCGAGAAGAGGAGGGGGGTGACGAGAAGGGAAGTGGAAAGCGCGAAGGCGACGAAGCGTCTCACCCTTCGAGTGTACGGCCGCCCGCTCCCCCACGCGAGGGCAATCCGCGGATGCCACCACGCTGCCGCGTCTGTGCAAGTGCGTTAGGAGTGCTAAGGTGCCGCGCCATGGCGGAATCCTGCGATTTCCTCGTAATCGGTAGCGGCGTGGCGGGGCTCTCGTTCGCGCTGGAGGCGGTGGCGCAATCGCCCGACGCCACGGTCCTGGTGGTCACCAAACGCGCCATCGACGAGGCGAACACCACGTACGCGCAAGGGGGTGTGGCGGCGGTCCTGGACGACAAGGACTCCTTCGCCGACCACATCCACGACACGCTGGTGGCGGGCGCGGGCATGAGCCACGAGAAGGCGGTGGAGCTCTGCGTCCGCGAAGCGCCGGCCCGCATCGCCTGGCTGCGAGACATCGGCGCGCGCTTCGACGGCCCGCAGGACGGTCCGCTGGACCTGCATCTCGAGGGTGGGCACAGCGCCCGGCGCATCGTGCACACGGCAGACATGACGGGGCGCGAGATCGAGCGCGCGCTGGTGCGTGCGGTGCGCGAGAACCCGCGCATTCGCATCCTCGAAGAGCACATGGGCGTCGACCTCATCATGCTCTCCAAGTACGGCGGCCCCGAGGTGTGCGCCGGCGCCTATGTGCTCGACGTGACGAACGGCAAGGTCATCACCGTCCTCGCCCGGGCCACGGTGCTCGCTTCGGGGGGCGCCGGAAAGGTGTACCTCTATACGTCGAACCCCGATGTCGCCACTGGCGACGGCGTGGCCATGGCGTACCGCGCGGGGGCCGAGGTGGCGAACATGGAGTTCTACCAGTTCCACCCTACGGTCCTCTTCAACCCGCAGGCGAAGAGCTTCCTCATCTCCGAAGCGCTGCGCGGCGAAGGCGCCATCCTCCGGCGCATGGACGGCACGCCCTTCATGGCCGACCACGATCCGCGGAAAGAGCTGGCGCCGCGCGACATCGTGGCCCGGGCCATCGACTACGAGATGAAGAAGAGCGGCTCGGATCACGTGTGGCTCGACATCACGCACCGGGGCGAAGCCTTCGTCCGCGAGCACTTTCCTGGCATCTACGCGGAGTGCCTCTCCTTCGGCGTCGACATCACGAAGCAGCCGATTCCGGTGGTCCCGGCGGCGCACTACATGTGCGGCGGCGTCTCGACGGACCTCGAAGGCCGCACCACGATTCCCGGCCTCTGGGCCATCGGCGAGTGTGCCCACACCGGGCTGCACGGCGCCAATCGACTGGCCTCCAACTCGCTCCTCGAGGGCCTGGTGCTGGCGAACCGCGCGGCCCTCGCCCTCCAGCGCGAAGACAAGCCCAAGCTCCCGGCCGAGGTTCCCGACTGGGACGCCGCGAAGGCCCACGCCAGCGACGAAGCGGTCGTCATCACCCAGAACTGGGACGAGCTTCGCCGCCTCATGTGGAACTACGTGGGCATCGTGCGCTCCGACAAGCGCCTGAAGCGCGCGGCCCGGCGCATCGCGCTGCTCCAGGAAGAGATCGCCGAGTACTACTGGAACTACTTCGTCACCCGCGATCTCCTCGAGCTCCGCAACATCGCCACCGTGGCCGAGCTCATCGTCGACTGCGCCATGGCCCGACGCGAGAGCCGCGGCCTCCACTACACCCTCGACTGCCCCGACACGGACCCCAAGCAGGCCCGTGACATGGTGAAGAAGCGCGGCGTCGGCGCGCACCTGCGAGGACCGTGACGCCCGTGCCGCAGCCGCGTTCCTTTCGTCCGCTCCTGGTGGGCGCGTACACCCTCGGTGCGTTCTTCTTCACGCTCTTTCTCTTGGGCGTCCTCGCCGAAGCCAAGCCCGGGAGCGAGGAAGACCTCGTCACCCTGGTGGTGTCGCAGGCGCTGGGCTACGCGGTGATGGCGTTCGTGGCGCTTCGGCTGCACGGCGCCGACGCGCCGCTCCGCGACTTCGTTGCGCTCACTGCGCCCCGTCCGGTGCACGTGGTGGTGGGCTTGGTGAGCGGCGCGGGGCTCTATCCGCTCCTCTCCAAGCTGGACGATCTGGTGGCCCACCGGATGCCGGCTTCGCAGGAGGAGCGCGAAGCGATGGGGCGCATCCTGGCCACCGACACGGTGGCGCAAAAGGTGGTGCTCGCCGCCTGCTTGCTGGTCGTCCTTCCGATGGCGGTGGAGCTTTTCTATCGGGGCGTTCTCTTCTCGGTGGCCGAGCCGTCCGGCGCGCAGCGCGCATTCATGGCCGTGGTGTCGGCTTCTGTGGCCTCGAGCCTCCTCTATTCGTCCAGTCTCCGCGCGCTCCCCTCGATCTTCGGCTTCGCCGTCCTCGCCGCCTCGCTCCGGGCGGTGAGCGGCAGTGTGGTGCCTGCGGTGCTGGCGCACCTGGCCTTCTTCGGGGTGCCGCTGGTGCCGGCGTTGCTCCTGCGCGACTACGAGGAGCGGTACTCGTGGCCCATGGCCGCGGTGGGCGCCGCGGTGGCGGTGGCGGTGTGGTTCGTCGGTTTCGCACTGCGTCGTTCCGCGCCCGCGCCGGAACCCCTTGAAACCATTTGAGCCGCTCGCCCCTTCGCGGCTATGGTGCGCCCTCGATATGAGTCGCGCGCGAACGATGCGGATTCTCCCGGCCCCGGACGCCAGCCGCGCCGCCGTGGGGACGCCCCGTTCGCGCCTTCGAGGTGACTTCTCATGACGCAGATGAACATGGTGCAGGCCATCACCGACGCGCTGCGCCTCGAGATGCGCCGCGATCCGCGGGTGGTGGTGCTCGGCGAGGACGTGGGCAAGGTGGGCGGCGTGTTCCGCGTCACGCAAGGCCTCTACGACGAGTTCGGCGAGGACCGCGTCATCGACACGCCGCTCTCCGAGGGCGGCATCATCGGCGCGGCCATCGGCATGGCGCTGTACGGCCTGGTGCCGGTGCCGGAGATCCAGTTCTCCGACTTCATCTTCCCGGCCTACGATCAGATCGTCAGCGAGCTCGCCAAGATGCGCTACCGCTCCGGCGGCGAGTACGTCTCGAAGCTGGTGATTCGCACGCCGGTGGGCGGCGGGATTCGCGGCGGCCTCTATCACTCGCAGTCGCCGGAGTCGCTCTTCATCCACGTCTCGGGCCTCAAGGTGGTGTGCCCGTCCACGCCGGAAGACGCGAAGGGCCTCCTGCTCTCGGCCATTCGCGATCCCGACCCGGTGCTCTTCTTCGAGCCCAAGCGCATCTACCGCGCCTCCAAGGGCGACGTACCGGAGGGCGACTACACGGTGCCCATCGGCAAGGCGCGCATCGCCCGCGAAGGCGACGACGTCACGGTGCTCGCCTGGGGCGCCATGCTCTACGAGGCCATGGCCGCCGCCGAGCAGGCGAGCGAGCAAGGCGTCGAAGCCGAGATTGTCGACCTTCGCACCTTGTGGCCGGTGGACATCGACACCATCGTCGAGAGTGTGAAGAAGACCGGTCGCGTCGTCGTGGTGCACGAAGCGCCGCGCACCTGCGGCTTCGGCGCCGAGCTGGTGAGCCTGGTGACCGAGCGCGCTTTCTTGCATCTCGAAGCCCCTCCGGTGCGCGTCACCGGCTTCGACACTCCCTTCCCGTACACGCTCGAGATGGATTACCTCCCTCTGGCGCACCGCATCCTGCCCGCTCTCCTCGAGACGGCGAAATTCTGAGGACAAGAACCATGGCTCGCTGGGAATTCAAGCTTCCGGACATCGGAGAAGGCGTCACCGAGGGCGAGATCGTGTCGTGGCTCATCAAGCCCGGCGAGATGGTCAAGGAAGACCAGCCGATGGTGGAGGTCATGACCGACAAGGCCACCGTCACCATCACGTCGCCGCGCGCGGGCGCAGTGGTCGAGACCCGCGGCACCATCGGTCACGTGGTGCAGGTGCACGAGGTGCTGGTGGTGTTCGAGGTCGACGGTGCTGGCGCAGCAGCCGCTCCGGAGGCCAAGAACG
>JABFRG010000255.1 GCA_013141295.1 Polyangiaceae bacterium | reverse complement strand
CTACCGTAGTCACGCGCACCTTGGGGCCCCGCGCCCGCACGAGCACCACCACCCCCACGATCAGCGCCAGCGCCAAGGCGATCCACACGCTCGGACGCCGCAAGAACGAAGGGAGCCATGCGGCACGTTGCTTGGAGTCGTCTGTCATCACGTGAGGCAGTATGTGTGCAAGGAGTGGCCCAACGTCGGAAGTTCCGCGGGCCCGCAGAATAAGGCAGCGGGCTAGCTCGACCATAGCGCACCCGTCGCAAAAGCTGCGGCGAGGCTGCACCGATTGCGGCGAGGCTCGCGCCTCCGGAGCGACGGAGAAGCTCGGGTGCGATGCGCACTCCATCTCGGCGCAGAGGTGGTCGTCGCTCGCTCGTCCCCCGCCAAATCTACGGGCCCACGAGCGCGTGCGATTGCTCGGGTCGATCCGGTCTTGTAGGGTCCGGCAGTCTTGACCGTGCCTGTCCTTCCTTCCGACGAGGTCTCGCGGTCCGCGACCCTCGGATACCTGCCGCTGGACGCCGCCACCGACGCGGCACTCACGGGCCTGGTGTCGCTGGCGGCCGACGTCCTCGGCGCCTCGGGAGCCGCGCTCGTGCTGGTGGGCCCGGCACGCCAGCACCTGCTCTCGACGCGGGGAGCGGGGAACATCGACCACCTGTTCGTGGAGCATCCGCTCCTGGTCGAAGGCTGCACGCTGCGGCTCCACTGCGCGTTGTCGGAGCTCGAGGGCTCGACGCATGAGCTCGCCACTGCGTTCGTCACGCAAGCCGCGCACCACCTGGAGTCGGCGCGGCACCAGCGCGCCGTGAGCGTGGAGCGCGGCGTTGCACAGGAGAGCGCCCGGCGACTCGAGGTGCTCTTCGAGGCCATGTCCGAAGGCGTGGTGGTGCAGGAGCGAAGTGGGGAGATCTCGGCCGCCAACACCGCGGCGGCGCGCATTCTCGGCCTCACCCCGGAGCAGCTCGCGGGTCGCTCGTCGCTCGACCCGACCTGGCGCTGCGTGCGTGAGGACGGCTCGCCCTTTCCCGGCAGCGAGCACCTGGCGATGGTCACCTTGCAGACCGGCGTGCCCATGGTCGATGTGGTGATGGGCGTGTACAAAGACGGCGAGACCCTCTCCTGGATCAGCGTCAATGCGCTGCCCTTGCGAGAACGCGGCGCCGACGCGCCGTACGCGGTCATCACCACGTTCCACGACATCACGGCGATGAAGGCTGCGCAGGAAGCCGCCGAGCGCCTCACGCGCCAGGAGCACGTGGTCACCACGGGTACCCTTGCCGCGGGCATCGGCCACGAGATCAACAATCCCCTCACGTTCCTGCTGGCCAACCTCGAGTTCTCGCTGGGAGAGCTGGACGCGGTCGCCGGTGGTGAGCCCACCTCGCGCGTGCGCGGCCTGGCGAAAGCACTGGTGGAGGCGCAGGAGGGCGGCGAGCGCATCCGCAAAATCGTGGGCGGCCTTCGGGCTCTGGCGCGCGAGGTGCCCAAGGCCGTGCCCACCGACGTCGGGCGCGCCGTGGCGAGCGCCGTCAGCATGGCGACCGTGGACCTGCGCGGCAAGGCCACGGTGGTGGACAAGGTCGGGTCGTCCTTCGCCGTCATGGCCGACGAGTCGCGGCTCGCGCAGATTCTCGTGAGTCTGCTGGTGAACGCCGCGCAGGCGTTCGAGGGTGAAGACGCTACGAAGAACCGCGTCGTGGTCGCATGCGAAAGCTGCGGTGACGGCCGCGTATGCATCTCCGTTTCGGACAATGGGCCGGGTATTCCCCCGGAGCTGCACCGGCGCATCTTCGATCCGTTCTTCACCACCAAGCCCATCGGGCAGGCCACCGGGCTCGGGCTATCCATCTCGCGGAGCATCGTGACGTCGCTCGGCGGCGTTCTGGATGTCGACTCTTCGCTCGGCGGGGGCACCACGTTTCGCATCCAGCTCCCGGCAGCGGAGGCGACGACGGCAAAGGCCCCCACGCGCGCTACCGTCGCGCCCGGCGCCGCAGGTCGGATCCTCGTCATCGACGACGAGCCGGCGGTGCTCGCCGCCATCGGACGCATTCTCGGCAAGGACCACGACGTGGTGATGCTCTCCGACAGCCGCGAGGCGCTCCGCCAGATCGAGGCTGGTGAGCACTTCGACGTCGTATTCTGCGATCTGATGATGCCGCACCTGAGCGGCGATGCGCTCTACGAGCGGGTCGCCACGGTCGCACCGGCGATCGCCGCGCGATTCGTCTTCATCACCGGCGGCGCTTGCGAAACCCGGTTGCAACGCTTCCTCTCGCAGGCGCCCAACCCTTGCCTCGACAAGCCGTTCAGCATCGACACGCTGCGCACCGCGGCGCAGCAGCAGCTGGAACGGCACGCGGCACCCGCCCCGGCCTGATCTCGCTGACTTCAGGGCGGGGCGACGGAGCCGCCGATGGAGGGCGGAACGTTGCCGTTGCGATCCAGCCAGGCCAAGCATGCGGCCACACTTCCGGTGGCGAGCGCGATGCAGCTGTCGGCACCACCGTAGTACATGCGAATCGTGTCGCCGTCGGCCTCCAGCGTGGTGCCACAGGGGAACGCCACGTTGGCCACGTCGCCGTGGCACTCGTAGTCGGTCTCCGGGCCGAACACCCACTCGTCGCCGCGCGCCAGGCACAGCTCGGGATCGTCCAGCGCGAAGAGCGCGAGCCCCAGCCGGTACAGGCTGCCGGACGCGGTGTGACGAACGCCGTGGTAGATCATGAGCCAACCGCGCTTGGTCTCGATGAGCGGCGGCGAGAGCCCCACCTTGTTGGCGTCCCACCAGGCGCCCTTGCGCGCCAGCAAGATGGGTTTGTGGCCACCCCAGTTGCGCAGGTCGGGCGAATAGGAGATCCAGATGTTCGCGGCGGTGTCGGTGGCGGGCCGATGAATGAGGGCGAAGTTGCCGTTGATGCGCCGGGGAAAGAGCGCAGCGTCCTTGTCGTCCGGTTGCATCACCAGGCCGCAGCGCTCGAAGGTGCGAAAGTCCTCGGTGAGCGCCAGGGCGACCCCCGGACCGTCCTTGCTGAAGGCGGTGTAGGTGATGACGTACTTGGCCAGCTCCTCCACCCAGGTGATGCGCGGATCCTCGATGCCCCAGAGCTCTTCGTGATGAAGCTCGGGCTCGGGCCGAAGCGTGGGCTGTTCGTCGATGATCCAGCCGTCGATGCCGTTCTTGGAGCGCGCGGCACAGAAGTGCGAATGCCCGCGACGGTCTTCGACGCGGCAAAGGAGTAGCGTGGTTCCATCGCGGAGAAGCGTGGCCCCGGCGTTGAACACGGTGTGCGCCGGGTACGGCCAGTCACGTGCGGTGAGAATGGGGTTTCCGGCGTGCCGGTGAAACAGCACCTCGTAGGCGCGCTTGGTGCTCACGAGATGCCTTCCTTCATCTGTCCGGCAGCGACCGGGCTCGCGACCGCGTGGGCGCCGTTCTTGCCGATGGCGATGGGCAGTCGCGATGCCAGTCGATCGGCGGCGCGCATCTCGGCGACCGCCAGCAAGAACGAGAGCGTGGACTCGGCGCCCTGATTCTCGTTCATGCGATCGACGTGGATGCCGTCGCGGCAGCCGCCGGTGGTGGCGTCGAACACCGGCGCGTGGAGGGCGTTGCGGCCCATGAACCACTGGAATGCCAGCCGCGCATGCTCGGCCCAGCGCGCATCGCCGGTGACGCGGTGCGCGTCCAGGCTGGCCGAGACCATCGCGCAGGCCTCGACCGGCTGTTGATCGAAGGCGGCCCGCTCGGCGCCCCGCACGTGAAACCCGTTGGAGCCCACCGGCGCGAAGTTGCCGCTGGCATCGGCGTACTGGGCGGAGAGCCACTCGAGCGACACCCGGCCCACGCTCTTCATCTCCTCGTTGCCCATCCAGTTGCCGGTCAGCAGCATGGCCTGGGGCAAACGCGCATTGCAGTAGGTGAGGCGGTCTTCGAACCACGACCACTCCGGCGTACGCGAGTGGTGAAAGCGCTCGAGCAGCTTGTGGGCCAGCGTCGCGCCCACCGACTGGACGTTGCTGTCGCCCTGGAACGCACGCAAGTACTCGTCGATTCCCAGGAGAGCGTAGGCCCAGGCGCGTGGGCTGGTGAGCGTCGCGGTGGCGGGGAGCGCCGCGTGGAACAGGTGCGCCGCCAGCCCCTGCCGACCGCGATCGGACGAACGCCCGATGACCGCACCGAGCGACCAGATGGAGCGCCCGTGAGAGTCGTCGGAGCCGGGCTCGTCGACCCAGCTTCGCGCGTAGGTGAGGAAGTTCTTGAAGCGACCGGTGTCCTCGTCGAGCGCATGGCTCATGAACGCGAGGTATCGGGTGGCGAGCGCACGAACCACCGCAGGCGGCTCGGTGCCCTCTTCCTCCACCAACGTGAGCAGGAGGAGCGCGCGCGCGTTGTCGTCGGTGCAGTACCCGTCGCGGTAGCGCGGGATGTTGAAGGTGGCGTGCTGGAGGATGCCGGTGTCGTCGGTGAGCGCCTGCACGTGGGCCAGATCGATCTCCGGCAGCTCCGGCGGCCGCTGGGCCAGGGTCTTCGCCTGGAACACCACGCGACGTCGCTCGTCGTGCGCGGCCCGTGCGCGCTTGAAGGTGTCGACATAGCGCCGCGCCACGATGGGCCAGCTCATGGCTCGCCCGAAGACCGCGGCGCGATGCTGCATCTCGACCCTGCGCTTGGTGTCTTGCAGAAGGTCGGTGACCTCGCGGGCGATGGCCCCGGAGTCGCGCCAGGGAACCAGGGCGCCACGACCCTCGGCCAAGAGCTCTCGCGCGTAGCGATAGGGGGTGGAGACGACCGCCTTGCCGGCCCCGACCGCGTAGGCCAGCGTGCCGGAGGTGCTCTGCTCCTCCTTGAGGTAGGGCGTGATGTAGATGTCCGCCGCGCCCAGGAACTCCATGAGCTCCTCGTGGCTGACGAAGCGGTTGTGGAAGATGATGTTGCCGGTGACGCCCAGCTGCTCCGCGCGGCTCTCGAGCATGTGCCGGTAGGCCTCGCCGTGCTTCTGCTTCACGTGCGGGTGGGTGGCGCCCAGCACGATGTACACGGTGTTCGGCTGCTTCTCCAGAATGGCCGGGAGCGCGTCGATGACGTGCTCGATGCCCTTGTCGGGCGAGAGCAGACCGAAGGTGAGGATGACCGAGCGCCCCTCGACGCCCAGCTTGTCTTTGCTGCGGCGGTCCGCGGGAATGGGAATGCCGTGGGGAATCACGTCGATCTTCCCTGGGTCGACGCCGTGAACCTCCTGCAGGAGGGCCGAGCCGTCGCTGCTCATGACGACCACGCGCTCGGAGAGCCCCACCAGCGCGTCCATCACCGCCCGCTGCGCCGGGTTGGGCGCTGCGATGATGGTGTGCAGCGTGGTGACCACCGGCATGCGCAGCTCACGCAACAGCTCCAGCACGTTGGCGCCCGCCTTGGGACCGAAGATGCCGTACTCGTGCTGGACCGACACCACGTCGATACCGTTCACGTTCAAGAAGTCGGCGGCCCGCCGGTACGCAGAGACGTCACCCTCGGCGATCTCGAAGCGAACCCGCGGTGGATACGCGTGGCGTACGCCCGGATCGTTCATGGCGAGCACGAAGCAGTCGAGCTCCGGCATCTCCGCCGCGATGGCCTGGGTGAGATCGGTGGTGAAAGTCGCGATGCCGCACTGACGCGGCAAGTGGTTGCCCAGCATCGCGATGGTGCGGATGAAACCGTGTCCACGGCCGCTATCGTCCATGATCCCTCGAGTGACCGCGGATCGAGGGCCGAAGTCGAAAGCGCGCGCGATCGCCAGGACGACGTCGCATCACGTGTGGGGGAGCATGCGCCCGGGGGTCGACGAAAGCAAGGCGGAGGCTCGAGTACGCGCAAAGGCTGCACCCCACACGCATTCTTGCACCAGCGACGCTGCAGGAACGCCCCATGCGGCGGCGATGAAGACGACGAATGCGCTCCGTCACGAGGTGGCGCGGATCCTGCGTGAGGGCGCGCGTGACCTTCGTAGACTCCCCCGTTCAGGCCTATCGCAGCAAGTCGCTGTTCCACGTTTCGCCGGAGACGAAAGCCGAAGAGGTGCTTCGAGAGCTGCAAGAGCGCGGCATCTCCAGCCTCCCGGTGGTGAGAGACGACGTACTGCTCGGCATCGTCTCCATCACCGACTTGGCGCGGGTGGGGTGCATGACGTTTCCGGGCTTCGTCGCCACCGGCCCATCCGGTGACGGTCGCAACGCCGAACAGGTGATGACCACGCCGGTGGTCACCGTCGACGATCAGGACCCGCTGTGGCGCGCCGCGCGCAAGATGCTGGAGCATCACATCCATCGGGTGGTGGTCACGCGCGAAGACAAGCCGGTGGGCCTCATCGCCACCCGCGACATGATGGCGGCGGTGCGCGACGCGCGGGTCGAACGCAAGCTGGCCGACGTCGTGACCCGCCACGTGGAGACCATCGACGTGGACGCGAGCATCGATCGGGCGGTGGCGGCGCTCGCCGAGAGCAACGTGCGCGGTCTGGTTGTGGTCGACGGCGAGTGGCCGGTGGGCGTTTTCACGCGCCTCGAGGCCATCTATGCGCAGTCGCTCCCGGCCGGCCTGCGCGCGCAGGCGGTCGAGCACATCATGAGCTACGAGACCATTTGCTTCGACCAATCGACGCCCCTATACCGGGTGGCCGGCCACGCCGTCGCCATGGCTGCGCGCCGCATTCTCGCGGTGGAGGACCGGAAGCTGGTGGGTGTGGCTACCGGCTTCGATCTCGCGCGCGTCGTTGCCGACGTGTGGTGAAAGCGGTTCCGCGTCGCGACGGCGCACGGTCCTTGCGGTTGGGCAAGCGGGTGCCTACGTTCGCTGCGTGGTCAACCCGAAGCACTTCGTTCGTTCGCGGGTCGACCACGTGCATGGCGCGCACGCCACGCGTTGAAGGCGCCCGAGCTACCGCCGAGCGAGGCGCAGCGGCTGGAGGCCTTGCGCTCCTACGAGGTGCTCGATAGCGACGCGGTCGACGCCCTCGACTCCATCGCCGAGCTCGCCGCCCGGCTCCTCGACGTTCCGATAGCGCTGGTGTCGTTGGTGGACAGCGATCGCCAGTGGTTCAAGGGTCGGTTCGGCCTCGACATCGAGCAAACCGGCCGCGACGTCTCGTTCTGCGGTCACGTGGTCGCCGGCGATGCCCCGCTGGTGGTGAGCGACGCGCGAGAGGACGACAGATTCGCGGACAACCCGCTGGTCACCGGCGAGCCACGCATCCGCTTCTATGCGGGCGTGCCCTTGCGCACCCCCGACGGCTTTACCTTGGGGACGCTCTGCGCCATCGACCAGCGCGCGCGCTCGCTCTCGGCGAAGGAGAGCGAAGCGTTGACCCTCCTCGCATCGCTGGTGGTGGACCAGCTGCAGTTGCGGCGCAAGCGAATCCGGCTGGCACGCGCCCACGTCGAAGCCGCGGAGCACGCCCAGCGTCTCGAGGTCCTGTTCGATGCGATGGCGGAAGGGGTGGTGGTCCAGAACCGCGAGGGAACCATCTCCGCCGCCAACCGGTCGGCGGAGCGCATCCTCGGCCTGACCCTGGACCAGATCAGCGGGCGCACGTCGCTCGACCCTCGATGGCGCGCCGTTCGACAGGACGGCTCGCCCTTTCCGGGTAGCGAGCACCCCGCGATGGTCACACTGGCAACCGGCGTGGAGAGCCGCAACGTGGTGATGGGCGTCCACAAAACGAGCGGCGAGCTCTCGTGGATCAGCGTCAACTCGTTGCCGCTCCGGTCGGAGAGCGAAGCCCTGCCGCACGCGGCGATCACGACCTTCCACGACATCACCGCCATCAAGGAAGCGCAGGAGGCCGGCGAGCGAATCGCTCGGCAGGAGCACCTGCTCACGACCGGCACCTTGGCCTCGGGCGTCGGTCACGAGATCAACAACCCTTTGACCTTCTTGCTGGCGAACCTGGAGCTCGCGCTGGAAGAGGTGCGGGCCATCGGCGGCGAATCTCCCTCGCCACGGGTGGACGCACTGGTGGGCATTCTCGGCGACGCGCGGCAGGGTGGTGAGCGCATCCGCCGCATCGTGCGCGGACTGCGCGCGCTCGCGCGACAGGAGACCGAACCGGCTCCGAGCGCGGTGGACGCGGCCATCGACATCTCCCTCAGCATCGCGGCGCACGAGCTGCGGAACCGAGCGCAGGTGACGACGGAGCTGGCACCAACGCCGCTGGTGCTGGCCGACGAGTCGCGCCTCTCGCAGGTGCTGGTGAACCTCCTGGTGAACGCGGCTCAGGCCTTTCCCAGCGACGATCCGTCACGGAACCGCATCGTCGTGTCCAGCTGCGTGCTGCCGGACGGGCGCGTGGCCATCGACGTGAAGGACAACGGCCCCGGCGTTCCGCCGTCGATCCGTCATCGCATCTTCGACCCTTTCTTCACCACCAAGTCGGTGGGCCAGGGTACCGGCCTCGGGCTCTCCATCTGCAAGAGCATCAGCACCTCGCTCGACGGCGAGCTCACGATGAAGACCGACGAGATCACCGGCACCACCTTCCGACTCGCGCTCCCGGTAGCACCCGCCGCCGCGAGGCTACGCGGTGCGCCGAGCAGCGTGCCCACCAGCGGACGGGGCCGCATCCTGGTGGTGGACGACGAGCTCGCGGTCCTGGCCGCCATCGGCCGCACGTTGGAGAAGGAGCACGAGGTCGTCACTGCGTCCGATCCACGAGAAGCTCTCGCGCGCATCGAACGCGGGGAGCTCTTCGACGTCGTATTCTGCGACCTCACGATGCCGCACCTGAGCGGACAGGCCGTCTACGAGCGGGTGCGGGAACGAAGCCCGTCGCTCGCCGAACGCTTCGTGTTCATCAGCGGAGGCGCGAGCGACCCCAAGGTGCAGGCCTTTCTCGCCGCGGTGCCCAACGAGCGGGTCGACAAGCCCTTCAACATCCAGAGCTTGCGGGGCCTGACCCGGCGGCTCGTGACCGAAGCGCAGCGCTCGTAGGGCCTGTGGAAAAGCTGTGGAGAACGTTGACGCTTTCCGAGGAGTTTCGAGCGCTTGGAGCCTAGGGACAACTGAACACGTGGGTACCTGGTAACAGCTGTTCAGGGTGCGGGCGGCACCACCTCGAAGATCTTCTCGTCCGGGAGCGCGATGACCTCGCGCCCGGCGTCGCCGAGCCTCTCGCGGGGGACGTCGAGGTAGTGCTCCACGAAGTAGCGCGAGGGGCGGAGCGTGATGGTCTGGCCCGTGGACTTGCGCCGATACGTGGTGTGCACGCTCGCCGCCTCCGCTTCTTGCAGCGAAAGGTTGAGCTTGCCCAGGCTGGCGCCGGTGGCCGCGGCCGCGCCGTCGGCCACACACGAGTACTGCACCAGCCGCGGAGAGTAGTGGACGATCTCGAGGTCGAAGCTTCCAGCGCCGACCCCGAGCCGCCCCAGCGCGAACTCGCCCATGCGATAGCCGGCCACCACCCACGGGCCCGCGCCCCCATGGATCTGCGCCACGCGCCGCAGCGCTTCGTCGCGACTGCCGCCCTCGTGGGTGGGCGCGGTGCTGGCCTGGCCGGTAGTGTGCGTAGCGGGTTGGGGGGCCCCGCCGCAGGCGAGGAGGGAAAGACCGACGAGGGTGAGGGCGAAGATGCGCATGGCGAGGCCCTGACAATAGCACGGCGCCGGCCCACGGCGGGCCGCGAGGAACGTGCATGTTACACGCTCATGGCGACGAGACGATCGCGGGTGCGCGCGATGGCGCGTTGCACTTCTTCGGCCTCCAGCGCTTCGCCTTGCACGCCCCACCGCTCCCAGGCTCCGCTTCGAGCCGCCGGCGGAAGGTCGCCCCGCATGCGCCGCGGCAGGGCCCGGGCCGCCCCACGGAGCGCGGCGATCACCTGTGGCCCTCCTTCGCGCCCGCACCAGCGAACGATGTCCCAGCTGTGGGCGGCGTGCCGTGCCTCGTCGGCGGCAAGATCGCGAAGCACCTTGGTGAGCGGTCCCCCGCGGGCAGCGAGCCGGCCGAGGATGCGAGCCGCCACGGCTTCGTTGAGGGCGCCGTCCACCAGCGCCTCGATGGCCACCTGAACGAGCCCCAGGCGCCGACCGGGGAGCAAGTACCCGCCGCGAGCTCCGGCGAACGCAGAAGCGCGCACGTGCTTGCCGTCGAGGGCGGTGGCCACCGCGAAGCACAGCCGGGCGTGGCGCACCTCGTCGAGCGCGTCCCGATGCAACGCGGCCAAGAGTGAGTCGTCGGCTCCCAGCGCCATGAGCTTGAGCAGCGTCTGCCCGAAGGAGGCGATGGCCGCGTGCTCCTTGCGCGCGTTCTCGCGCCACTCGGCAGCCAGCCCGTCGCGCACTTCGGGCGGTACCTCGGCCACCCACCCTTCTGGCAGCTCGCCATCGATCGCCGCGCTCTCGCTCTCGCTCTCGCGATGGGGGCCGAGCGACGGCAAGAGCAAGCGTCCGGCGCCGCGCAGGCGACGTCCGTGGGCGTACTGCTCGGGGAAGGTCGCGATGTACGCGAGCGCCGCGCCCAGCACCGAGAACACCGCGCAGAGGATGGTGGTGGTGCCAGCGCTCCCCTCGAGCCGCGCGTGGGCATCATGCGGATGCGCGAAATAGCGCGCCACCAGTGCGATGCCGATGACCGTGGCCACCGCGAGCACGCCTACCAGCTCCTCCACCGGCTCGCGCCGACTCGCGTCACGACCGAAGATGCCAGGGGTCAGGCAAACCACGATGAGGGCGGTGCCGGCGGCGGCAGCGAACGAGAGGAGCGAGGCGAGAAGAACGACGAACCATGTACGATGCATGTGATCCTCGAGAGGGAAGTAGAGCTAGCGCGACGACACGCCGCGAACGGAAACGATGGGGGCCTCGGCCGGGCAGCCGAGGCGAAAGCGAAGCCACTGACCGAAGCCGGAGGTGACGTAGAGCCGCGAGGCGGCGTCGCCATAGGCGCCCCAGAACGGGAGCCGGGGCGCCAGGCGCGACACCAGGCTGCGATCGCTCCAGCCGATCTGCCCGCCATGGGTGTGGCCGGAGAGCGTGACGTCGACCTCACGTTGGCGCGCCATCAAGAAGCCCTCCGGACGGTGCGAGAGCATGAGGCGGAAGGCGCCTCCGGGCGCGCCATCGAGCGCGCGATCCATGCTGCGGGCGTAGAAGTCCGCGAGGTCCTGGAGCACGCCGCGCCGCCACAGCGACTGGGGATCGTCGGCGCCAGCGACCCACAGATCGCGATCGCCGTCGCGAAGGCGCAGGCCCTGGGAGACCAGGAGCGGAATCTCCGTCCGCGCGAAGATGTCGCGCACCCGGTGCACGCGGCCGAAGTACTCGTGGTTGCCCAGGCAAGCCACCAGACCGAGGCGCGGCGCGAGTTGCCGAAGGAGGCCGAGCGCGGGCGCCAACTGATCGACGTCGTCGGCGATGTCGCCGGTGAGGGCCACGAGATCGACCCGCGGCTGCGCCGCGAACGCACCGACGAAGGCCTCGATGTCCCGAAGATCGCGCCCGCGTCCCAGGTGCACGTCGGAGATCTGCAAGATGCGGAGCGGGGGTCGCTCGAGCTCCGTTCGGAGATCGAGGCCGCGCACCGGCGTCCCGGGGAGCCCTTGGGTGGAGAGCACCGCCCGCGCGCCCACGCCCGCAGAGGAGAACGGGACCACCGCTGCCGCGCCGAGCACTTGCCGCCGCTGCAGACGGAGCCCCGGCGCGCGTTCCAGCTTCAGCGGAGCCCGGCGCTTGCGGCTCACCAGGCGAACGCCGCGACGGAGCAGGACCACCACGATCGCCCCGGCGACGAAGAACGCGGTCGCCGCCCAGAGCGCAGCCTCCGCCAGCGTCAGGACCTCGTGGGTTACGCGGTTCAATTGCACTGTACATGCAACTGCCAGCGGCAGCGCGACGGCACTCCAGAGGACGATTCCTCGGCGCGCCCAGCGATGCCCCCAGAGATGACGGGCGAGCACGAACCCGAAGAACGCCAGCGCCAACGTGAAGAGACCCGCGCCCGGGCGGCTCAGCAAGAAGCTCATGAGCGGAGCATGCGGCCACGACGTCGACCGCGTGCCTCCGGCGCGTGGAAAGGCGAACGAACGTCGGTCGACGCCCGGTGAGCGCCGTGTCAACGCCGTGTGAAAGCTACGCGATTCCGGGGAGCTCCACCACGAAGGTCGCACCGCGCGCGCCCGCTGCTGGCGTCTCGGCCCGGGCCGTCCCTCCGTGCGCTTCGGCCACCGCCCGCACCAGCGCCAGACCGAGACCGGTGCCACGCGCCTCGGCCCGCGTGGTGTAGTACCGATCGAAGATGCGTGCCCGCTGGGCCTCGGGAATCCCCGGGCCATCGTCGGTGACGGTGAGCCGCAATCCCTCGTCGTAGCGCTCGAGCCGTGCGCGCACCCGGCCCTCACCTTCCACGAACGATGCGCCGTTGTCGAGGAGCTCGCGCATCATGGCCGCCAGGCGCGCCGGGATGCCGCGCAGCGAGAGATCGCCCTCCCCCAGCGCGACCTCGAAGGCGACCTGCGGGAAGCGCGCGTCGCTCTCCACCTCGGCGGCGGTCTCACGGAGCAGCACGGCGAGATCCACGGGCTCCCGCTCCTCGTCGGGGAAGCCCGCCTTGGCGCGGGAGAGATCGAGGAAGCGCCCCACGATGCCCTCGAGGCGACGCGAGCTCCCCTCGATGGATCGCGCGAGGCGCTGGGTGCGACTCGCGGCCTCGTCGATGGCTGCGCCGGCGGGCGGTGAGGACAGCGCGTCTGCGGCTGCGCGCAGCGATGCCACCGGGCTCTTCAGCTCGTGGACCAGATCGTCGACGAAGGCCGCGTGCACATGTTCCCGCGCGGACAGCTCGGCGAGGAGGCTCTCGATGGCCGCCGCGAGATCGCGCGCTTCGTCGTAGGTCTCGGGGGTGCGCGCGTTGGTCTGCTCGCGGCTGAGCGCCAGCGCGCGCTGCTTCACTTCCTGGATGGGTCGCACCACGCGCCGAGCCGTGAGCCATGCCAAGAGGAGCGAGAGCGGGACCGTGAGCAACGCCAGCCGCAGGAGCACGTGGCGGAGCCCGTAGACCGCACCGACGTCGCGGTTCGACCCCTGCATGGCCACGACGATGGCGACGCCCTCGTCCTTCAGGAGCACCGGCCGGACCGCTTCGCACCACACCGCTTCGCCCAGGTCGCAGTCGATGTACGTACCGAGCCGGAAGGCCACCGCGACCTCCTTGCGATCGCGCATGGGGGCCCGCGCCGCGTCGATCTTCCGGAGCGAAGGCGGGTTGCGACGCCCGAGCAGGAAACGCTCCACGCGATCGGTGAGGCGGGTCATCGGCTCGTAGGGCGCATCGGCCGACACGTCCACGAAGGGGCCCCCGGTCTCGTGATCCATGAAGGCGCGCATCCACACGCCGCGGCGCTGCGCGACCTCGCGTAGGCGCTCTTCGAGCTCGGCACGCGTGAGCAGCGGCTTCCCCTCTCCCGCCTCGGCCTCGTCCACCGCGTCCCGCACCCCGTACCAGAGACGCGGCGCGGTGGCGCCCGAGAGCTGCGACCACGCCACCACCAGCACCTGTGGCGTCAGCGAGACCAGCAAGGTCATGGCGAGCACCCGGTAGCGCAGCGAGTTTCGCAAGCGCCCCAGCATGCGCCGAACGATGCCGTCGGCCGGGCTCAAGGCGCCGGGGCGTTCCAGCGGTACCCGGCCCCCACCACGGTCTGGATCGGAGACGGTCCCGGCTGGGCGAGCTCCAATTTCTTCCGCAAGCGACCCACGTAGGTGTCGACCACGCGACCGGTCACCACGCGGTCGTCGTCGCGCACCAGCTCCAGCAGGCGGCCGCGCGCGAGCACCAGCCCCGGCCGGCGCGCGAAGCACTCGAGAATGCGAAACTCCGTCACCGTGAGCTCGAGGCGTGTTCCGGCGTAGGTGGCATCCATGCGTCCTACATCCAATTTCAAGAGGCCCGAGAGCAGCACCTCGCTGACGTCCTCGGCGCTGGGGCCGGCGCCGCGCAAGGCTTCCCGCCGCAGGAGCGCCCCCACCCGCGCCAGGAGCACCCGGGTGGAGAAGGGCTTCACCACGTAGTCGTCGGCGCCCAGATCGAGACCCAGCGCTTCGTCCACCTCGGTGTCGCGCGACGTCAAGAGCACGATCGGCAGCGCAAAGCCCTCGGCCCGCAGCTTGCGGCACAGGGCGAACCCATCGAGCCTTGGCATGTTCACGTCGGAGACGAGCAGGTCCAGCTCTCCGCGCGGCGCGGTGGTGAGCCGAGCCCAGGCCTCGGCGCCGTCCTTCGCCACCGTGACGTCGTGCCCCGCTTCCGCGAACGCCAGCGCGAGCACGTCCAGGAGCTCGCCGTCGTCGTCCACCAGGAGGAGCCGCGCCATCGCAAAAAAACGTAGCGCACCGCGATGGCGACCGCGAACTCTATCTGGCGCTCGGCTCAGGTGGGCGTGTCGACGTCGTCCCACGCGGCGTCCTGAAAACAGGTGAGCCAGTTGAGGGCGTAGTGTCGCTCGAACACCACGCCGGGGTCGAGGCCCGCCGGCGGCGGAGCGCCCTTGGTGCGCGCCGATGTCGTGGCCCAGTGCAGGCGGTAGTGGAGATCCAGCGCGTCGAGGAGCTCGGACGCCGGGCGCAGCGACGCCGCAGCGGCGAACACGGCACCGCGCTCCGCGAGGACCAGGCGCGCGATGGTGGGCACGTCGCAGAGACCGGTGGGCATCGGGAGATCGGCGAGCGCGCCCACGCTCCACAGGAGCGTCGCGAGCGACTCGTAGCGCCACACGTGATTGGTCACCTCTTGCGGCTCCGGCGCCTCGGCTTCGAAGAAGGTGCGCTCGCGGGGGCTCATCGCGAAGGTCGCGCCGGGAAGGCGCGTTGCCACCTCGGCAGCGCTCAGTGCATCGCCCGAGGCCAGCGACTCGGCCCGCACCGCGCATGCGAGGAGCGCCAGGCATCGTGCAGTGATCGCGCTCGTGTCTCGAAGGAGCACCTCACCTTCACCCGCCACCGGCGGCAAGCTGGCTACCACCGCCACGCCCAAGCTCTGGAGACGCGCTACGGTGCGTTCCTTGCGCGCGGAGGCATCGGCCGGGTGCGGCGCATCGGCGCCCGGCTCGGGATCGCCGGTGCGGGGATCCACCAGCACGGCGCCCGACGGGGTCCGCACGGTGGCATCGGGCAAGAACACGATGGCGTTGGCTGCCTGCGCCCACGCCGCAAAGGCCGCCCGATGCGCGTCCTCGACCTCCAGCGCCACTTGCCACTGCACCCGCTCGATGTGCTGGAGCACGTGATAACGGACCGCGGTCATGGGACGCTTGCCGCCGTCCATGACGAAGCCCATGAAGCCATCCAGGTGCTCCGCCAGCCGGGGCTCGCGGCGATCGCGGCGGCTCCGCAGCACGTGAGGGAAGTCCAGCGGCGGAAGCGCGCGGTGGGTGCAGTAGGCGTTGAGGAGCATTCCCGAACCATGGTTTCACGAGACTTCCGGCGGAGAAATCACCTTTTCTTCGGCGAGGCGTCGGCGATTGTTGCCCCAGTCGGAACAATCTTTTGCCTCTGCGGAAGTTGGTGCCGGGCCCCTTCTCGGGTACCTCCGGGGGTCATGTCCTTTCGCGCAATCTATGCAGCTCCCCTCGCTCTCGTGACCCTCGTGTTCGCCGCTTGCGGTGGAAACGAGCCCCAGCCCACCTCGCCCACCGGTCCGCAAGGCACCGCCACGGCGCCTGCCACCACCGCGGCGGTCGCCCCCACCGCACCCGCTGCGGCGGTCACGGCGTTCCGCGACGCGAAGGGCAAGGATGCCCAGATGGCGTACATGCAGAACCAGGTGCAGGGCCGCATGGGCAAGGCCTTCCAGGCGCACGACGGCAAGCGCTACGCGGACTTCTCATGCAAGACCTGCCACGGCCCCAACTACGTCGAGCCCAAGGCCTTCCTCCCGAAGCTCACCATGAAGGGCGGCAACCTCACGGCGTTCGCCGAGAAGCCCGAGGTGTCGAAGTTCATGGCCGAGAAGATCGTCCCCGAGATGGCCGCTGCCATGGGCGAGAAGCCGTACGATCCGGCGACCCACCAGGGCTTCGGCTGCGGTGGTTGCCACGCCATCGAGATGAAGTAAGGCTGTAGAGCGCCGTGCATGCACAGTACACGGAGTGCGCAGCTCCGTTCCCTCCCCCTGCCCCTCCCGCTCGCGCTCGCCATTGGGCTCATCTGGGCCCGTGACGCCAGGCATTGGAGCCCTTGGCCACTCTCTACGCTGGCGCCGCCCCCGCGCACGCGCACGAGCGCGCGTACGCTGACGACCACGATCACGACCACGTGGCACGAGCACGAAAGTGCGCTGGCAGTGCGTGAGGATCTTGGCATCCGCGAGGTCGTGGCCCGTGATCGTGTTCGTGATCGTGACACGTGCTCGTCAGCGCGCTCGTGCGCGTGCGCGGGGACGATACCAGTAGGCATTGCAGCCAGGACGCCGCAGCGCGCGATTCAGAGCCGGAGGCCGTAGAACTCTTCTTCAGCCCGCCTTCCAGGGGTTGCGCGACGTCTCGGAATGAAGGTGCGGTGCAGCAGGAGGGGTGATGAGCCCAATGGCGAGCGCTCGCGGGAGGGGTGCTTGCGCGTGACACACGGGAAGACCCAGCTCCTGGAGCCCGAAGCCTGGGGCCCGAAGCCTCTCTACACGTCGATGGCGTCGACGGAGCCGACGCGCTCGCGGAGCTCGAACTTGCGAACCTTGCCGGTGGAGGTGCGCGGGAGATCGCCGAAGACCACCGCGCGCGGTGCCTTGAAGGAAGCCATGTGGCCCTTGCAGTGGCGGATGATCTCCTCGGCGGTCACGGTGACGCCGGCGCGGAGCTCGATGAAGGCGCAGGGGGTCTCGCCCCAGCGCGGATCGGGCTTGGCGACGACTGCGGCGGCGAGCACCGCCGGGTGCCGGTAGAGGACGTCCTCCACCTCGATGCTGGAGATGTTCTCGCCGCCGGAGATGATGATGTCCTTGCTGCGGTCCTTGATCTTCACGTAGCCGTCGGGGTGGAGCACGCCGAGATCACCGGTGTGGAACCAACCGCCGGCGAAGGCCTCGGCGGTGGCGGTGGGGTTCTTGAGGTAGCCCTTCATGGTGATGTTGCCGCGGAACATCACCTCGCCCATGGTCTCGCCGTCGCGCGGAACCTCGCGCATGGTCTTGGGGTCGAGCACGGTGACGTCTTCCTGCAGGTGATAGCGAATGCCCTGGCGCGCGTTCATGTGCGCGCGATCGCCCACCGGTAGCGCCGCCCAGTCCTCGTGCTTCTCGCAGGCGGCGGCCGGACCGTAGACCTCGGTGAGACCGTAGACGTGGGTGAGATCGAAGCCGATGCTCTCCATACCCTCGATCATGGCGGCGGGCGGCGCGGCGCCGGCGACCATGGCCGCCACCGGATGGTCGATGCCTGCCCGGAGCTCGGCCGGTGCGTTCACCAGCGTGGCGTGGACGATGGGGGCGCCGCAGTAGTGGGTGACCCGGTGCTCGCGGATGGCGTCGAAGATGGCCTTTGGCTCCACCTTGCGCAGGCACACGTTGACGCCGGCGCGGGCCGCGATGGTCCAAGCAAAGCACCAGCCGTTGCAATGGAACATGGGCAGCGTCCAGAGGTAGACCGCGTGCTTGGGCATGTCCCACTCGAGGATGTTCGAGACGGCGTTCATGAACGCGCCGCGATGGTGGTACACCACGCCCTTGGGGTTTCCGGTGGTGCCGGACGTGTAGTTGAGGCAGATGGCGTCCCACTCGTCGGCCGGGCCCGGATACACGAACGCCGGATCACCCTCGGCCAGCAAGGCCTCGTACTCCAGGCGGCCGATGGACCGGCCGGGACCGGTGTATTCTACATCGTCCACGTCCACGACCAGGATCTCCCGCCCGCAGGTGGCCACCGCGACCCGAGCCACTTCGGAGAATTCCCGGTCCACCAGCAGCACCTTGGCCTCGCCGTGCCCCAGCATGAAGGCCACCGACTCGGCGTCGAGGCGCGTGTTGAGGGCGTTGAGCACCGCGCCGCTCATGGGCACGCCGAAGTGGGCCTCGACCATCGCCGGCACGTTGGGGAGGAGCGCCGCCACCGTGTCACCGCGCCCTACCCCCCGCCGCTGGAGGGCACTGGCCAGCCTCGCACATCGCCCCGCGACCTCCGCCCAGGTGCGGCGGAGCGCGCCGTGGATGACCGCCACGCGCGTCGGGTGGGCCAGCGCTGCGCGAGCCAGAAACGTCAGCGGCGTCAGCTGCGTGTAGTTTGCATTGTTCTTGTCGAGCCCGAGATCGTAGGGAGATGCCACCCTCGGAGAATACCTCCGGCCGCGCCCGGGCGCTGGCTTCCCGCGCATGCAGTTCTTGCGCTAGCGCTTGGCTACGATCACGTTGGTCAGGTCGTACTTGCTGGAGTACGTGGCCTGCTTCCGCGTGTACCGCTTCTCGGTGGTCTCCACGTGAAAGTCGAAGGTCATGGTGCCGTTGCAGGGCGCGCCCGCCTTGGGTCGGTACATCACGTCGACGGTGGCGTGGCCGTCCTGGCGCGAGGACGAGAGGGTCTTCGGGTTGGTGAACTCGAGGGTCCCCGGCTGGTTCTTCTGAGCTGCCGTGAGGCCCACCATGGCGGTGCTCGCCTCGTCCTTGTCGATGGGACGCCCGCAGATCAGCGAGAGGTTCTCGGTGGTCTTCATCTCGGCGGTGAGCGGACCCAACGCATCGGGCACCAAGAGGGTCGCGTTGCAGGCCACGAGGGTGGCGGCGAAGACAGCGAGGGCGATAGCGGAGGGTCGGAAGCTCATCGGTCAATAGACGTCCCAGCGCCGAGGTTCATGCAGCCGTTCCCTGTCACCCGAAGGGACGACGCGGTCGTGCTCAGCGGCGCTTGGACTTCTTCGCGGCTGCCTTCTTGGCCGGGACCTTCTTCGCCGGCGCTTTCTTCGGGGCTGCCTTCTTGGCCAGTGCCTTCTTCGCCGGAGCTGCCTTCTTCGCAGGCGCTTTCTTGGCCGGGGCCGCTTTCTTGGCCGGGGCCGCTTTCTTGGCCGGGGCTTTCTTCGCCGGGGCCTTCTTGGCGGGCGCGGACTTCCGGGTGGCGAACAGATCGAGCGCCATCTGCACGGCCTTCTTGTGTGCGGCGCTGCGCGGGGCATCCCCGGTCACCAGGCGAATCTGCGGCTTGTCGTAGCGAACCTCGATGGTGAAGTCGCCCCGACCGTCGCCGTGGAAGCGCGCGAAGCCCGGGCGCCCGTTCTCCGGATCTTCGAGGAACGGGGCCATGCGATCGAGGAGCGCACGGAGCTCCTCCACGCCTTCCGACTCCTCGTAGCCGCGAATGCGCGAGCCGTCGAAAACCGCGAACGTGAAGCGCGGGAAGTCGTCCTCGTTGCGCGCCTTCGAGACCACGAGCTTCTTGCTCATGTAGGGCTTCTTCTTCGGCTCGTCGTACCAGGAGAGCACCAGATCGGCCCAGGTGCCGTCTTCGCGATCCTCCGCGAGGTTCTCGTAGAGCTCCAGGTCGCGAAACCAGACGTTCTGCTCTTCCACGAACCAGCTGAAGTTACCCATATGCCGGCACCCTACTGAGTCTCCATCGGCGAAACAACCAGGGAAGACCGAAGCGCCGTACGCGGGTTCGCATGCGGCGCTCGGTGCTCGCGCTCAGATCTTGCCGACCAGGTCGATGCCCGGCTTGAGGGTCTTGCTGCCGGGCTTCCAGCGGGCGGGGCACACCTCGCCCGGGTGCGCCGCCACGAACTGCGCGGCTTGCACCTTGCGCACGAGCTCGTCGGCGTTGCGGCCGATGCCGTTGTCGTGCACTTCCATGACCTTCACCAGCCCCTCGGGGTTCACCAGGAAGGTGCCGCGGACGGCGACGCCCTCGTCGTCGATGTACACGCCGAAGGCGCGCGAGAGGTGCCCGGTGGGGTCGGCCAGCATCGGGAACTGGATCTTCTTGATGGTGTCGGAGGTGTCGTGCCACGCCTTGTGGGTGAAGTGCGTGTCGGTGCTCACCGAGTAAACCTCCACGCCCATCTCCTTGAGCTCGGCGTAGCGATCGGAGACGTCGCCCAGCTCGGTGGGGCACACGAACGTGAAGTCGGCGGGGTAGAACATCAGCACCGACCACTTGCCCAGGAGATCGTCCTGGGTGACGGTGCGGAAGGTTTCGTTCTGGTAGGCCTGCGCTTTGAAGTCGGGGATGCGTTGATTGATCTTCATGATGTCTTTCTCGTTGGATGCGCGGTGTTCGACTGGGTCGCAGAATCGGGCTACTGCGTGGCGCGCTTGGCGAGCCCCGCGAGCTTCTGCGATGCATTGCGGAGGAAGGTCTCCGTGGCTTCGGCGTTGTTGGCGTAGGCCTTGAGGGCCTTGGGGGTGTTGCCGGCGCGATCGACGGCGTTCTCGTCGGCGCCCAAGCGAACCAGGGCGTCATAGGTTTCGCGTCGGCCGAAGAGCGCCGCGAACATGAGCGGCGTCTGGCCGTAGGTGGTGCTGCGGTCGACCGTCGCGCCTGCGTCGACCAGGGCGGCGACGATGGCTTCGTCACCCACGAAGGCGGCGTGCATGAGGGGCGTAAGCTCGCCCTTGCCATTGGGATCGGCGTGGAGCTCGAGGAGCGCCGCCACGGCCTTGCCGGACCGACGATAGGCGGCGATGTCGAGGGCGGTCCGGCCTTCACCCAGCGGCTGGTCGACGTCGATACCGTAGCGCGCGAGAGCCCGCAGGGTTTCGGCGTCGTCCTCTCGGGCCGCGTCGCCGAGAATGGCCTTGGCGACGCGCGGATCCTCGAGGAGCTTGCGCTCCTGGGCAGTGAGCTCTCGGCCCTGCTGCATGGACAGCTTGGCGGGGGTGGGTGCAGAGGCCGTGGCGCCGGACTTTCCGCAGCCGGAAAGCGCGAGGGTCAGCGGAAGCGCAAGGGCGATGACGATGCGGGCGATGTTCATGGGTACGTCCTCGTTCACTCGGCGATGGTGGCGGCGCGACGCGCGACTTCGGCTTCGTCGAGGCCCACCGCTTTGGCCACGGCCCGGCCATAGGCCGCGTCGGCCTTGTAGAAGTGCGCGGCCATGGTGGCCTTCACGTCCTTGTTCGTGACCTGACCGAGGTCGCCGGCCAGGTTCGAGACCAGGTGCTCGCGGCCCTCGGCGGTCATGGCGCGGTACACCTCGCCGGCCTGGGCGAAGTTGCCCTGCTTCTTGATGACGTCCTGCTGGGTGCCGCCGGCGAGCGGCCGCGTCGAATACTTGTAGGTTGCATTCGTTTGGAAGGGCGAGCCGACACCCGAGAAGTTCACGTCGGAGAGGCCTTTGGCCGAGAAGGCGCCGTCCTGGGAGTAGTTGGCCACCGCCACCCGCGGCCGGTTCACCGCGATGTCGAGGTAGTTGGCGCCCAACCGATAGCGCTGCGTGTCGGCGTAGGAGAAGAGGCGTCCCTGGAGCAGGCGGTCCTCGGAGGCTTCGATGCCCGGCACCATGACGCCCGGCGAGAAGGCGATCTGCTCCACTTCTTCGAAGTAGTTCTTGGGCATCCGCTCCAGGGTCATGGTCCCGATCTTGTGGAGCGGCAGCTTGTCTTCCGGCCAGAGCTTCGTGGCGTCGAGCGGGTTGAAGGCGAACTTGTCGAGGTCGGCCTCGGCGATGGTTTGCACGTAGAGGTCCCACTTGGGCAGCTCGTGGCGACCGATGGCGCCGTACAGGTCCGTGGTCATGTACTGGAAGTCCTTGCCGCCGGTGGCGCTGGCCTCGCTGGCGGAGAGGTTCTTCACGCCCTGGAGCGACTTCCAGCGATAGCGAACGTAGGTGCGCTGGCCCTTGTCGTTCACCCACACGAAGGCGTGCACGCCGTTGCCATCCATGAAGCGGTAGCCGGCCGGCGTGCCCAGGTCGGAGTACAGATGCGTGAGCATGTTCGTCGATTGCGGGTTCTGCGCCATGAACGCGAACACACGGTTCGGGTCCTGCCGGTTGGTGGCGGGCGAGGGCTTCAGCGAGTGCACCATGTCCGGGAACTGGATGGCGTCGCGGATGAAGAACACCGGTAGGTTGTTGCCCACCAGATCGTAGTTCCCCTCCGGCGTGTAGAACTTCACGGCGAAGCCCCGGGGATCGCGCAGCGACTCGGGGGAGCCGCCGGGGTGGATGACCGACGAGAAGCGCACCGCCACCGGGGTCTTCACGCCCGGCTTGGCGAAGAGCTTGGCCCGCGTGAGCGCATGCTCGTCGCTTACGGCCTCGAAGGTGCCGAACGCGCCGGTGCCCCGGGCGTGCACCACGCGCTCGGGAATGCGCTCGCGATCGAAGCGCGCCAGGCGCTGCACCAGGTTCCAATCCTGG
The DNA here is from genome assembly GCA_013141295.1 of Polyangiaceae bacterium. Taxonomy (GTDB): domain Bacteria; phylum Myxococcota_A; class Polyangia; order Polyangiales; family Polyangiaceae; genus JABFRG01. Next base: position 664 of record JABFRG010000255.1, on the reverse strand, counting down.
AGGAGCACGGGGCCGTTCTCGCCGGCAGTCTGTGAGCTCTTCACGTCGCCCACCGGCGCGCCGTTGTCGTTGGAGAGGGTGGGCGGCTTCGGCTGCGCGGAGGCCACGGTGCCGAGGGTGAGGAGCGCGAGGAGGACGGGGGAGAAAGGTCGCTTGAGGTTCATCGGTGGGTTGCTCCGAGGGCGGGTCGTCGTGGGTGGACGATGCATGAGCAGGGGTCGTGCCAGCCGCGAACGTCGGAATTAATCGAATCATTTCGGCTCCATCGCGTTTCGCAACGGGCAGAACACCGAATTTTCGGTGGAACGAGGACCGAATTTTCGGTGTTTTTCGGTGGGGCAGCGACTGAATGTGCGGCGACGGTGGGGCATCGATCCGGATGCGCACGCTCCGCGGTTGCTCCCCATGTCGACGACGAGGCCCACTTTTCGAAGGGTGCGCCGGTGGCTCGCCCCGGTTGCGCTCGCGTGCGCCCTTCACGGAGCAACGCTGGCGATGCTGGCGAGTCGAAGGGTGGCGCCCCCAAAGGCCGAGCCGGTCACGTCCGCCGACCTTGCCGCTGTGGACGTGACGCTCGACGATGCGCCCGCCGCAGCAACCTCCGCACCGCTTGCGGCCGTAGCTCCCCTCACGCCCAGCGTTCCCGGTGCGCTAGGTCGCGCGG
>JABFRG010000701.1 GCA_013141295.1 Polyangiaceae bacterium | reverse complement strand
GGCCCCGGCGCACCGGAGTCGGCGGCCATGGGCCGGCCCTGGGCGAGCGCGCGATTGCCCCACAAAGCGAGGAGCAGCGTGACGCAAAGGAGCCAGCGGAGAAAGGCAGGCACGCGCTTCTACTTACCACCAGTGCGGGTGTCGCGGGTGCCGCTACTCGAACTCAAGGCGCCACCGGAAGTCCATACCGAGGTTGCCGAAGCCTGCCGCGCCGATGGTGTTGGCGTTGTCGTACGACCCTTGAAGGCTGGTAGCGCGACTCAAACGCCACTCCACGCTGGTGCGAATTTGCCGGTCTTCGGAGATGCCGGAGGTGATGTTCGCCTGGACGTTGGGGGTGAGCCTCTTGCCGATGGTGAAGTTCGGCTCGCTGCGGCCGGTGCGCGGCGAGTAGGCGCTGCCGAAGCGGAAGTCGTCCACCGGAATGTACTTCTTCACCGCGCGATCGGCGCCGGTGGCGGTGCCCGCCGCCTCGTAGGCGAACACCGAGAGCGCATTGGTGCCCAGCTGATCGGCCTCGGCCTTGGTGAGACCCACCGTCAGCAAGAGCGAGATGTCTTCCTGCGAGAGCGCCGGCTCGGAGGTCATGTCGAGCTTCAGGTTGTCGGCGGGGCCGTAGGCATGCAGCGCGATGCGCCAGGAGCCGCTGGCCCGGGCCGCGCCGGCGCCGGATGCCGCGGCGGCGGAGGTGTAGCGCTTGTACTCGGTGACGGCGATGGCATCGACGTGCGCCGCGATGCGGGTGGCGTCGTCGAACTTGATGGAAACCTGGTTCAGCTCGAACTCGTTGGCGAGGAAGCTGAGTCGTCCGCCCGGCAGCGCACGCAGCTCGCCGCGGAGGCCCATGCGCTGGTTGGTGCCGCTCACCACCAGGCCGCCGGGGCCGAAGCCCAGCTGGAAGTCGGCCAGGTTGTTCTTCACGCGAACCGGCGCCTTGGCGTTCACCGTGATGTCGAAGGCGATGGCGTCGAGCGAGGGATCGTAGCTCTCCACCGAGGTCCGTTTGGCGGTGCCGTTCAGCCCCTGGGTGAAGTCGAGGTTGACCGGACGCGAGTAGTCCATCGACGCGAGGAGCACGCTGCCGGTGATGCGCGGGAGCCGCTTGGTCCCTCCCTTTCCGAGCAGGTTGCCGCTGAGGCCGAGATCGCAGTCGAGCACCGCGCGCATGCCGTCGGCCGGGCTCAGGTGGAGCTCGCGGCCCACGATGGTGGCTTCGGCTTGACCCATGGATGCGCCCTTGATGGGCATGCGGCCCATGAGCACCACGTCGCCGCCGGCGAACTTGGCGGTGGCCCAGGTGAGACGCACCTCGCTCTCGGACGCCGAGAGATCGAGGTTGAGATCGGAGACGCTGGGAATGCCCGGCACCACGAACTCGCCGCCGCGCAGGTGCATGGCGCCGTCGATATCGGGCTGGGTCGGCGCGCCGGTGATGCGCAGCGAGCCGGTGAGCTTCCCGGCCGATCGCGTGAGCCGGGGAATGAGCGAGGGCAGCATCGAGAGGTCGATGGGGGCGATGTCGGCCGCCAGATCCAGCTGGGCACCCTTGGTGAGGTTGCGCACCGAGCCGTTCACCGCGAAGGAGCCGGAGAAGCCGCCGCCGGCCTCGAGCCGGAAGGTGAGCGGCGGGAGCGACACGGTGTCGTTCTTGAGCTCGATGACCGATTTACTGGGGACCAGATCCACCTTCTGACCGGAGGCAGTGATGGTGATGGCGGTGGGCGCGAAGGTGGCGCGGGCGCGCGTCGGGTGTGCGGTGGAGAACTCGCCGAGGACGAGATCGCCGCTTACCGTGCCGCCCACCAGCTCCTTGGCTTCCTCGTCCCACTCCACGTCGTCGGGCGGCGAGATGATGCGCGAGATGGCGCCCACGTCGACCTTGCGCAGGCCGATACGACCCTTGAAGACGGGGTTCGCTTCGCGGGTCATGGACGCCGCATCGAGGACGATCTGCCCGCCCAGGAGCGACCCGTCGACCACGAGCTCGCCGTTCGGCTTGCCGAGATCGCGATAGTAGGCCTCACGGTTGAACGGCGCGGCGATGGTGCCGCCGCAGCGGGTCTTGCCGATGGAGGCCGAAGGCTCGCTGGTCTGCGTCATCTTGAAGTGCAGCTGCGACGAGCCGTAGGGCACGCCGTTGACCCGCACCGGGGTGACGTCGGCGTTGCCGAGCACGGTGAACGAGCTGACGGTGCCGGCCACCGTGGCGATACCGGACACCGAGCCGGAGAGGAGCTCCTGTGCCACCCCCAGCGTGTCGATGCGGCTCAGCGCGAGACCATCGAAGACGGCGTTGCCGCGCAGCGTGCCGCCGCGCACGATGGAGGCCGATCCGAGCACCGAGCCGGCGGTGGGGCGACCCGGCTTGTGCACCTTGTGGAGCGCGAAGGAGCGCACCTGCACGTCGGCGCCCTCGATGCCCGCCCGTTGATCGACCCAGTTGTAGTCGAAGTCGAGGTGCCCGTCGTCGAAGCGCTCGCCGAAGAGCTTCACGTCGTGGGCGTGGGCCTTGGCGCTCACCTGCACCAGCCCGCCGCCGCACACGTCTTCCGGCCCGCCCAACGTCACCCGCAGGCCCACCTGGGTTTCCAGGTGCGCGTCCAGCTCGAGGAAGCGCGGGTCTTCGTCCATCTTCCACAGCGCGAAAAAATCCCGGAGGCCGAAGTCGGAGCTGGTGACGTCGGCCTCGAGCGCCATGGCGGCGCCGCCGCCGAAATCGATGCGCGCCGAAGGCATCTCGTAGGCGCTCTTGTTCTTGATGGCCTTGACGCCGGTGAGCTCGAGGAAGCGACCCTTGAGCACCTTGGCGTGCGCGGCGGTGACGTTTCCGAAGGGAATGTCGGCGAGGGAGAAGTTCTGCACCGTGGCGTCGCCCTCCACCACCGGATCGTTGAACGGCCCGTACACGTGGGTGCTGGCGTCGGCGATGCCGGAGAGCTTCAGGCTGCCCACCGGCGAGATGTCTGCCAGGTCGACCTTGGCCGCGGGGACGTCGACGGCGATCTTGTCGTGGAAGCCGATGAGCACGTGGAGCCCGTCGATGACGCTGTGCGGCGTGGTGACGTGGGTGCGGTCGAAGATGAGCCCCTCCGGGCGCACCTGCACCTTGCCGGCGATGACGCCCGACTTGACCCCGATGATGCGCTCGTGTGCCGGGTTGTCGGCAGGCTTGTCCCAGATGGCGAAGTTGGCGGTGGAGGCGGAGAGGTCGCCGTCGAGCTTCAGGGGCTTCACCGTGCCCTTGAACAGCGGCACCTCCACGTTGAGGATGTCCCACCCCACGTGCGGGTGCTGGTGCACGGCCATGCCGCGGAGAATCTCCTCCATGCTGGCGTTCTTGGCCACCAGCGAGGCGCGGATGGGAATGCCCTCGGTGAAGGGCTCCACCGCCACGTTGGTGAGGGTCACGTCGCCACCGAAGATCTTCACCTTGGTCTCGGCGCTGGCCACCACGTCGCGGTGGATGGAGAAGTGGCTCTCCACGTCGGCGTTCAAGGCGAACTTATCGACCTTGGCGCCCTTCACCTTGATGACGCCGTCGGCCTCCGGCAGTCGGTCTTGCGGCGAGTAGCGCACCTCGGCGTCGAGGGAGACCCAGCCGTCGGTCTCGGGGGCGCCGGGGATGCGCTGGGTGGCGGCGATCGGCGCCCGTACCGCGACGTGCCCGGATGCGCGCGGGTACTTCTCGCCCGCCTCGGGCAGTCGCACCGTGAGGTGCCCGAGCGTCAGCTCCAGCTTGCGCGGATCGGTGTCGGCCAGGCTGCAGCCGGGGAAGGTTCCGACGCCGGGGTCGAGATCGAGGCCTCCGTGGGCGGAGAAACGGCGCACCAGGATGGTCCCCGGTGGCTCGAAGCGAAAGCGTCCGTCGACGCCGCACAGCTCGTCCTCGTCGGTGGCGAGGACGATGTAGCCGCCCTCCATGTCTTCGCGGGTGCGGGTGAGCGCGATGCGGTTGGCGCGCAGCGCGCCTTCCAGGGTCGACCCCTGCCGCGGATCGTCCTCGGCGCTCACGTCGGCGTCGACGCCGTACAGCTCCAGGTGGTTGTTCTCGTAGGAGAGGTCGAGGGCGGCGTTGCTCATGGACACCACGCCGAAGGGGGCGTGGAACGGGCCGCTCTTCTCGCCGGGCTTCGACTCCGGCAGGTCGATGCCCAGGTTCACGATGCGCTTGTCGGTCATCACCACGCGAATGCGTGGCGAGGCCAGCTCCACCTGGTCGATGATCACCTTGCCCGCCAGGAGCGCGAAGAAGCGCGGACGCACGAAGGCCTTCGGCGCCGTGAGCGCCGGGCCCTTGTTGTCGGTGGATTCTACACGCAAGTCGGTGAGCTCCACGGAGAGCGGCCACAGGTGGAGCGCCAGCTGGTAGCTCGCCTTCACGCCCAGGGTGCCAGCGACCTTGGCGGTCTCCGTCGAGGCGCGCTCGCGCACCCACGGCATGCGCACGAGGAGCGTGGCGACGAGCGGGAGCGCACCCACGACGGCCAGCAGCGTGCACACCACCTTGGCCACGCGCGCGCCCCAGTCGACGCGCGGCTTTTGCGCGAACATGGGGAGGACGATGCTGGAGCGGTCGGCGGCCATGAAACGGAGGGGCCCGCATTCTACCCTCGGAGGCCCCCCTTCAGAAAGGAAGTGACCAACGAAAATCCTTTTCCTTTCAACACGCTAAGGC
>JABFRG010001219.1 GCA_013141295.1 Polyangiaceae bacterium | reverse complement strand
GGGGCCGTCGCCGGCGTCTGTACCGCGGGCCGGGTCGGTCGAGGTGGGATCGACGCCGAAGGCCAGCCCGGCGCTCGGCTCCACCGGACGGCCGTCCAGGCGCAGCGACTGGAGTGTCCCGCGCACCAGCACGCGGACCGGCCCCGGCTCCGCCGTCACCACCACGTCCACTGGCTCCGTCGGCCGCGGATTGCGGAAACCGCCCTGTGCCAGGCCGAACCAGCGGGTCCCAAGGGCCACGTCGAGGGCTCCCGGGAACGGCTCCGGCATCCCCGCGAACCGCCGAAGCGGCGCCCTCAGGTCGTCACCGGCACCGAGCGCCAGGAGCGCCTGGGCCTCCGGCCGTCGCGCGTGCAGGTACCGCTCCTGCTCGAAGGCCGCGAGCAGTGGCCCCCGGGCGCTCTCCACGCCAATGGCACCCAGTGCCGATGCCGCCTCCGGCCGCAGGCGCACGTCGGCGAGCCTCCGAACCAGCGCCGGCACCGCCTTCTTGGACCGCAGCCGGGTCAGGGCCCGGAGGATCTCCCGCGCGTCCACGAAGTCGGGGGCGCTCTCGAAGTAGTGGACGAGCTCCTCCTCGCCGCGGGCATCGCCGGCCTCGGCAAGGGCCAGGGCCGCGTCGCCGCGCACCGTCGCATCGGGATCCCGGAGGAGCGCAGCGGCCTCGTCCAGGTGCGCGCCTCGGGTGCGGGCCAGCGCCAGCGTGGCGTAGCTGCGCACGCGCAGATCCTCGTCGTGCGATCGCGCGCGCTCGAGGGCCGCATCCACGGCGGTGGCGCGCAGCCGGAACAGCACCCGCGCGGCTTCCCGCCGGAGCTCGACGTTGGCGTCGTCGAGGAGCTCGGCCACCTCCGGTGCGGCGTCGCCCTCGCCGGCCAGACCTCGCCGCAGCGCCTCCGGAAGCTTGCTGCCGCGGGCGCCCTCGAAGCGTCCGTGGTCACGCTCGATGCGGCCCAGGGCCTTGCGCATGTCGGTGGCCTCGGCGGGCTTCGCGCCGGAGATGTCGTGGAGCTCGCCCGGGTCGACGCTCACGTCGTAGAGACGGCAGGCGCTGGTGGCCTTGTCGCAGAGCATCCGCAGCGAGTCCTTGGCGTAGAGGGCGGCGCTCTCGGTCTCCGCGAAGGCTCGCGCCGAAGGGTCGGGCCGCCCGGTGAGCACCGGGCCCAGGTCCCGGCCGCGGAGCCGTGGCACCCGGGGAATACCCAGCGCCGAGAGCACCGTCGGCAAGAGATCGATGGTCTGCGCCGGAGAGGTCACGACCCGCGGCGTGACCCCCGGCGCCACCACCAGGAGCGGCACCCGCACCTGCTCCTCGTAGACCGTCGTGCCGTGGTAGCGGCCGCCGTGATCGCCGAACTCCTCGCCGTGGTCGGCGCTCATGAGGACCACGTTGCCGGTGCCGCGGGTGCGCTCGAACTCCGTGACGATGCGGCCGATGAGCGCGTCGGCGGTCTTCACCTCGCCGTCGTAGGCGTCGAGCGGCCGCTCGCCGAAGTCGTACTCCGGGTGCTTCTCGTAGGGCTCGTGGGGCTCGAACAGGTGCACCCACAAGAAGAGCGGCGCGTCGCGCCGGGCCCCGGCGAGATAGTCGCGCACCTGGGCGAAGCGCAGCTCCGGCTTGGTGAACTCGATCTTGGCGTACTCGAAGTCGAGCTTCTGGTCGCGGAAGTGCGTGAAGCGCGCCTCGTCGATGAAGAACACCGCCGGCGGATAGAAGGCCGCGGTCCGGTACTCGTAGCGGCGCAGGAGGCCGGCCCAGGTCTCGGAGTCGTCGCCCACGCCGAGCGCCATGAGCGGACGCATGTACTTTCCCGTCATCAGCGAGGTCACCGAGTACGAGGTGTGCGGCGTCGCGCAGTAGGCGGCGTCGAAGCGCGCGCCGCGGGCTGCCAGGGCGTCGAGGTTCGGCGTGGTCGGGCGCTTGTAGCCGTAGGCGCCCACGTGGTCGGCGCGGAGCGCGTCCACCGTGACGAGCAGGATGTCCTTGCGGCTCCAGTCGAGGGTGCGCGGCCCGTCACCGGTGGCCCCTGCGTCCACTTCGCCTTCGGCCTCCAGCGGCGGCACCGGCGAGATGCGCGCGGCGAGCTCCACCGCGCGCCCGAGAAACGGTGCATGTTCCACCAGAACCAGGCGCAGGTTGTCGACGCTCCGCAGACGCCGCGCCGCACGTGGTGTGAACGCGGCCGCCAAGAGGCCGAGCGCCACCGCCGCATACGCCGGGCGCGGGCCGATGCGCCGGAGCGCCAGCGCCAGCGCCGCGAATCCGCCCAGCGCCAGAACCCCGAGCGCCCCGTGAAACGCCGGATAGAGCCGCGGAAGCACGCGTGCGTCCACGGTCCAGGCGACGACGCCGAGGAGGAAGCCGCACAGGGCTGCGCGGTCCGGCTCGTCCCGGGCGAGGCGGTGCACCCGCGGGAACGCCGCGTAGGTGGCCGCCAGCGTCGCTGCAGCCAGCACGAAGACGATGGGCCAGCGATAGCCAATGGCGACCCGGCCCCCGGTGCTCAGGTACGCGACCGCCGCAGCCAGCGCGGCGAGCGGCACGCCGAGGGCGAGGCGGCCGGTGGAGGGCGCGAGGAACGAGGCGCCGGCGACGAGCAGCGCCGGGAGCACCAACAGACCGAGCGCGATGGGCGTGGCTGCCACCAGCGAGACGCCCATCTCGAACGGCCCGGCGATGAGATCGCGATGCAAGAGCCCCACCGCCAGGTTCTCCAGCCCGAGGCCGAGGAGCAGCGCGAGCAGGACCCTGCCGGTGCGTTCCAGCAGCAGCAAGAGCGGCCGGAGCACGGGAGGCTTACTTGAAGGTGACTTCGAGGATCTCGTAGACCCGCTCGCCGCCGGGCGTTCGAACCTTCACTTCGTCGCCCACTTCCTTGCCCACCAGCGAACGCGCGATGGGGCTGGTGACGCTGATCTCACCCTTGGCGGTGTCGGTCTCGTCGGCGCCCACGATGCGGTAGTTGAACTCCTCGCCGCTCTCGTTGGCCACCTTCACGCGGGCGCCGAACGCCACGCGATCGCCCTGGAGCTTCGAGGGGTCGATGACCTCGGCCCGGGCGAGCTTGTTCTCGATGTCGTCCATGCGGCCCTTGATGAAGGACTGCCGATCGCGGGCGGCGTGGTACTCGGCGTTCTCGCTGAGATCGCCGTGCTCGCGCGCGACCGCGATCATCTGCACCACGGCCGGCAATTCCACGCGACGCAGGTGGTTCAGCTCGTCTCGGAGACGCGTGTAGCCTTCGGGGGTGATCGGGTTCTTCTCCACCATAGCGACTAGCTTTTAGCATCGCCGTTCCGGCCATGTGGTCAAAAACTGCTCGCCGCGACCGGTCAAAGGGGCTAGTCCGCGGCAAATGGCCATCGTGGGAAACAAACCGGAGACCGGCGCGCGCTACGAGCTGCGCCGCGGCGAGGAAGGCCCCCCGTTCGTGTACGAGGGTCGCATCGCCCTCGTCGACGCGGATTTGCCGGTGCGGGCGACGCTCCTGGCGGACGGCGCCGTGGAGGTGGAGCTCCCGGAAAGCGAGCCCTGGCGCAAGCGCGTGCGGCTGCTCCTTCGCACCGCCGGCCGCCAGGCGGTGGCCGAAGGAACCCGGCCGCCCCGCGCCTTGCGCCGCTGGCGCGCCGAAAAGTAGCGCTTCAGACCGCGTCCATTTCCGAGTAAGTGACAGGACATGCGTCGCTCCGCGATCCCTTTGGCGTGGCTTTTCCTCTCGCTCTCGCTGGGCGCGAGCGGCAGCCTCCTCGGCTGCGCCTCCCCGCCCCCCAAGTCGGCCCTCAACTACACCGAGGAGTCGAAGAAGGCCTACGACCAGGCGCTCGACGAGTTCAACGCGCACAACTGGATAGAGTCGCAAGCACTCTTTCGTGAGGTCAAGCGCAAGTACGCCTACTCCAAGTACGCGCGCATGTCCGAGCTGCGCATCGCCGACGCCGACTTCGAGCAAGACAAGTTCTCCGAGGCCGTGCGCGGCTACCGGCAGTTCATCCACGACCACCGGGCCGACACCGACGACGTGAGCTACGCCCGGGCGCGCATCGCCGAGTCGCAGTACCGCGAGATCGGCGACTCGTTCTTGCTCCCCAGCACCGACGAGCGCGACCAGGCGGCCATCCAGGACGCCTACCGCGAGCTCCGCGGCTACCTGGCGGAGTACCCCGACGCCAAGGAGTCGAAGCGCGCCAAGGAGCTCCTCGCCGACGTGACCGCGCGCCTGGTGCGCCACGAGCTCTACGTCGCCAAGTTTTACCTGAACCGCGACAACTACGACGCTGCGGTCGGCCGCATCCAGTACGCGCTCCGCAACTACTCGGTGGCCGGTCGCACGTCGCCGCCCCCCGGCGCGCGCAAGGTGCCGCAGGGCGAAGGTCAGGATCCGCAGGCCGAGGGCGCGGTGGTCGACTCGGGCCTCGAGCCGGAGGCGCTCCTGCTCCTGGGCGAGGTGTTCCTGCAGATGAAGAAGTACGGCGAGGCCCGCGACGCGTTCGTCACCATCGTGCGCGACTACGGCGCCAGCTCCCTCGTCATCCAGGCCAAGAGCTACCTGGCCTACCTGAAGGAACGCGGGGTCTGAGCCGGTGAAGTCCACCCCGCCCCCGCCTACGCCCGTGGTGGACGCGGATGCGGATCCCCGCGACCCGACCGCGCCCAGCACGGTCCTCGTCGTCGACGACGAGAAG
>JABFRG010001064.1 GCA_013141295.1 Polyangiaceae bacterium | reverse complement strand
GAGGTTGGCTCGAGGACCACGCCGACGGCGGAGCACGTTCCGCCCAGGAGGGCGGTGTCTTCCCGGCTCGCTTCGCGCACCCGTGCGTTGGCGGCCTCGAGCGCGCCGGGCAAGTCCGCCGGCGCGAGATCGAGGGCTGCGATGCACGCATCCCGGGCGAGCCGCACCACGCGCTCGCCGCGGGCGCCGCCCACCGGGTCGAGCACCACCGAGGTGGCCCCAACCGTGAGATACGCGTCGCCCTTCATGCGCGCGCCCCGCGCTTCATTCCGGCGGTCGGAACGTGAGAGGGTACACCGCGGACATCGAGCCGCGCTCCTGCGGCGCGAAGCGAAGTTTGGCAAATTCGTGCAGAATGCACTCGACCACTTGTCGATCCGCGAAGCGCGGATGCTCGCGCTCGGCCCGGATGTCGCTCATGGAGAGGTCGCCGCTGGCCGGCGTGTCGTGCACGTCGGTCACGCCCGACACCGAGCCGTCTTTGCCGATGGTGAAGCTCGCGGCGATGCGACCCGTGAGATGGGGATTGCGCGCCAGGCCTTCGCGGTAACACGCTTTCATCGGACCCATGTTGGCGTGCACCACCGCGCGAATGCCTTCGGCGCCGGCCTTCGCGGGGTCGCCGTTGGTGGCGGTTGCGGTAGCGCGCTCCTTGGGCGGAGCCGCTGCGTGACGCTGCCCGGCGTCGCCGCCTCCGCAACCCAGGAATGCCCAAAGGGTGCACCCCACGAGGATTGTCGGGCGGTGAAGGGTCGAAGCGAAGGTCACGCCCCAGTGTCGCGCTGATAGGCCGCCGCGCGCAACCCTTCACTTCGCGTGCGTGCACCCTTCGTTCAGGCCCAGCTCGCATGCCTTCTTCGCGTCGGCTTTGGCCGCTTCGTTGTGGCCCAGGTTGAAGTGTGCGCCGGCGCGCTCCAGGTACGCCAGGCCATCGTCCGGGTGCCGGGCGATGTAGTCGCCCCAGAGCACCACGATCTGGTCGAATCGACGCTTGCTGGCCAGGAAGTAGTCGAGGTGCTGCACCGCGCGGACGTCGTCGGGGTTCTTCTGCAGTGCCGCGCGCAGCTCTCCCTCGAGCTCCGGACGGTCCGGATTCAAGCCGAGCACCACGGTGTTCTTCAAGCGATGCATTTGGGGCTCGTTGGGCGAGAGCTCGGTGCTGAGCTCTGCGAGCCGAACCGCGTCTTCGCGCCGCCCTTCCTTGTGCGCCACCATCGATTCTGTGTACAGTGCACGCACGACCCGGTTTCGGTGGTAGACGGCATCGGGGTACGTCGGGTCCAGCCGGAGGCCGATGAGAAGATCCTCGCCCGCGGCCTGTGCCTGCAAGAGCGCGAGCTTGACCTCGGCGCGCTCGTAGAGGAAGTCCGCGAACCGCACCCGTCGGCCCAGGAGGCGGTCGTAGTCCTCCAGCGCCCCCTTCTCGTCGCCCATGGCGTGTCGGATTCGCGCGCGAGCTCCCAGAAACGCGCCCTCCGAGAGCGCCAGCGCCGGGGCCAGCGCCTCGAGCGCCTCGGGGTACTTCTTCTTCTCGCGCAAGACGTTGGCGCGGTCCTCGGCGGAGAAGCCGGATAGCGCGCGCATGGCCGGGTTCAGGCCCTCGGCCGCGTCGCGAGATGCCTTGGCGAAGGCATCCATCCTGGCGTAGCTGCCTCCCCATCGTGGCTGGAGAAATTGTATGTGGGTTACACGGATGGCGTAGCAGCTCGGGCAGTCGCGTAGGCCTCTGGCCAGGGCCTCGCTGCCGCGCGGGTGGCGCGCTCCGGCTCCCATGCTCACCAGGCCGACCTGCGCGGCGTTGCATCTTGGGCGCAGCGCCAGCGCCCGATCGAAGTCTGCCTCCGCTGCGGCGAAGGCCTCGTCCATGGCCGCGAAGTCGGCGCCCGCGGTCTTCGACGCGTACTGCGCGCCACGGCTCCGGTAGCCGACCGCTACGTGGTGGTGGCCGCGGGCGAGGAAGGCGGCGAAGGATGCGGGCTCGGCCTTCACCCATGCGTCGAGCGCCACACCCAGGTCGCGCTCCGAGGTCTCGAAGGTGGTGGCCGCGTCGAGTATCCAGTATTCCTTCTTCGGGTCCTTCTCGAAGGCGTCCTGCAGCTCGGTGAAGTACTGCGTCAGCTCGGCGTAGTGTTTGTAGTAGAGCAGACTGCGAAAGCCCGGACGGTCCACGTACTGCGTGGGGTATCCATCCGAAGCCGTCCCCGGCTGCCCTTTCAAGGGAATGGCTTTGGGCAACGGCGCCGGCGCGACGTCCACGACGGCTGCGAGCCGTAGCTCTCGCGCGGCGGTGGTGGGGTCCGGTTGCGGCGTGATGTTCAGCGGCCGCTTCGACTCGGCGACCTTGCGCTTCGCGTACCAGGCCGCGCCGCCCACGATGGCGCCTGCGATGATGCCGCCCACCAGCAACGCCAGTACCACGATCTTGACGAGTCTTCCCACCATGCGCCCCTCCTCGCGATGCCCCCTGGCATCTGCACCGCACTCTATCCCGAGCCCGCGTGCGCTGGGAAGTACCGAGTGCGCTCTGGAGCGCGCGCCACGGCGCGCGAATGTGTCGATTCCTCGTCCAGATTCGTCCGTGCGACGTGCGAGGCACGCGCCCCAGCTGCGTACGTGGAGTGTGGAATATCCGATGTCACCCACGATGCGTGCGCTTCTTGCTGCGAAGGTAGCGTTCGTCTTGCTCGCTGCCCACCGCCGGTGGCAACGCCGACAACCTGGGCTCGGGGACGCCCGATGCCGGCAAGATCATCTGCGCTCCCGGAACCGCAGATTGCGACCACAACCCCGCCAACGGTTGCGAGGTCGGGGGGGGGTCAAAAAGTCGACCCACGTCTCCTACGAGATCACGCCGGCGCCCTAGGCTCGCCTCACACCCGCCAGGTCACCTGGAACATCATGGGATCGGCACCGGCCGGCGACGTGCACTTGATGTGGGCGTCGAGCCGCCCCGCGAGCCGCAGCACTTCTTCGCCGCCCGCCGCGAGGCCGCGCCGCGCATACTCGGGCATGCCCGGCCAGTCCTCCACCTTGAAGGTGCCGACACCCTCACCCACGGTGACCGGGCTCACGCGGCCGCCGTCGTAGGCCCGAGAGAAAACTCGGGGCAGCCGCGCCACCAGCGAATCGTCGCCGTGGAACCGCAGCAAGAGGCGCCACACCCCACCGACGTTGTCGGCCACCGAGCGCTTCACCACCTCGACGTGGAGCTCCGCCGGGTCGCGTTTGGCATCCTCGGCGAGCGCGCGAAACACCGCCTCCATGGTGGGAATTCTCACCCACGAGAGGGTGGAGGCATGGAGGAATTCTTCGCGCTCTTCGGCGGGCAAGCGCCCGAGAGCGGTTTCGATCCGAGCGCGGGTGAGGAGCGTCTCCAGCGTACGGCGGTGACGTACCACCAACGCACCCGACATCCGAATCTCTTTCGCGGTCATGCAGTCTGCCTGACCTTCAGGGTACCACCAGCGCGGACGAAAATGGGGCCGCTCAGTGGCGCCAGCGCTTCTCCTGGGAGACGAGCTTCATGGTGGCGGTGGGCACCTCGTACCCGTACAGCTCGCGCCATTTTTCCGCGGCGGCCTTCCGGAGGTCGTCGTCGGACCGGGCGAACAAGAGGGCCACCAGCGACGCCACCGACGGCCGCTGCACCGCCCCTTGAATCACCAGCGGCATGCTCTCGTCGGCGAGCCCCAGCTGGGCCCCGAGCACGTCCAGCAGCACCAATGTGGTGTTGCAGTACACATCGCCCCAGGCCTCGCGATCCAGCACCGTGCGCAAGAGGCCGAGGATGGTCATCTTGGGCATTCCGCCCGGACGCGCCATCTCCGCCAGGTAGGCGCTGGTCTCGTTGCGCACCCGCCCTGGCATGGACCCCAGCGTAACCGGCGTCTCGTCGCGAGGGCCGACCCGGCGCTTCACCGCGGCGGGGATGTCCAGCGCAGCGCAGGGATTGGCCGCGTTGCACTCGGGGGTCTTCTGGCCATCGAAGCGATGCTGGAGCTCGTGGCGCGCCACGTTGTCGGCGAAGCGGTCGCGGAGTGACTCGAAGGTGGCGAGCACCGCCTTCGATGCCAGCGCCTCGTGCACTTCCTCCCACTCCCGCCGCGAGCTGGTGGGAACCATGAGCCAGAGCTCCTTCACGTAGTCGGCCTCGGGCAAGAGTCGCGAGGGCTCCCGCAGGCGCTTGCCTTGGCCCGCCAGATCCGCCTGCCACTTCTTCACGATGGCCCGGCGCCGTGCGAGCAGGGTGCCCAGCTCCACCAGCTTGTCGTGGTCGGCTGCGCCGGCGAAGCTCTCGCGCACCATGCGCGCGGCGCGGTTCTCGATGTCGTCCTGCCAGGCCTTCTTGGGGTCGCGGCTCGCCGCGTCGACGAGGTCGACCTTCTCGCCCTCGGCCAGCGCCGGCAGCACGTCTTGGATCAGGAGCTCTTCGACCTGATCGTAGAGCACCAGCGCGGCGTCGGCCTCCCGGTGGGTGTAGCCGAGGGCCGCCTTGGAGATGTTCAGATGGTCGAGGCGCCACAGGAACACCACGCGCTCGCCGGCAAAACCCGGGGCGCGGCCCTCGTCCTCGCGTTCCTTGTAGAATGCATACAAAAGCGGCGCCCGCTGGTAGTGCCGGGCGTCCAGGTAGAACGGCTGCCCCAGCTGCGCGAAGGCGCGATTCACGTCGCGGGTCTTGGCG
>JABFRG010000915.1 GCA_013141295.1 Polyangiaceae bacterium | reverse complement strand
GCTGCGGCGCTGGTCCCCGTCGGCTCGGCGCTCGGCTCCTCGGGCAGCGCACAGCCGCCCAGAAGGGCGAGAGCAAGGGCGAGAGACACGGGTCGTCGTTCGATGGTCATTGGCTCTTCTCCGGTTCGAGGTCGCAGATGCCTGCGCGGCGTCCACCCCGAATCTGACAAGGCGCGTGCAAGAAACGGCCAGTGCGGATGCGCGGCGCGCGAGCCGCGGCACGGCCTACGGAAGCGCGGCCTCCAGCTGGTCGAGGAGCTCGGTGGCGTGGGGAGGAATGGGATAGCTCTCGAAGAGGTCGAGGATGTAGAGCTGCTTGCCGAGCGCTGCGTTGCGCCATGCAGGCGATCCGGGCACCAGCGTTTGCTCGGCGCTGGAGGGCCAGTCGAAGAGCCTGCGGTTGTAGTAGAAGAAGTGCGTTCGGCCGAAGGCACCGGCGCGCTGGCTGTCCTTGAGGAAGTTCCAGCAGAAGCTGGTGCCCACCACCAGCACGTCGACCGGTTCGACGACCTGCGCGGGCCCGGGCTCGAGGAACACCACCGGATCGCGGTCCACGTCCGGCCGCGCACCCCACACGTTCATGAGCCGCAGGAGATCGTAGTCCTCGTGGAGCAACGGCGCGTCCGCGCGCGCCACGTAGTCGCAGGCGTAGCTCGGCGCCACGCGGCCGGTGAGTGCGCCGTAGGTCTCGAAGATGCGCTGGGTAGCGAGGCACGAGGCGAGGTACGACCAGTGCCGCGCGCCGCGCGCGTAGAGGTACGCCCGCGGTTCCGGACGCGCGGTGAGCAGCGCCCGGGCATCGACGAAGGCCACACCATGGTCGCGCAACCCTCGCACCAGGTTGGCGTAGGCCACGTCGGACGGACGCGGCGAAGGCACCGGCTTGCGCCACTTCGGCTCGACCCGGTCGGAATAGATGGTGGTCTTGCTGGGGATGATCACCGGCACCAGCGCCGCGCCCCGCTTCTGCAGCCGCGCCTGGAGGTGGGCGATGCGCCCGGCGAAGGCATCGAACGCCTCGGCCGAGGGCAAGTCGGTGCGGTTGAAGAAGAGCGTGTCTTCGTCGTTGAGGAGGACGCCGTCGCCACCGAGCTTCACCGGGGCGCCGAGCTTGGTCTCGTGGAACGCGTGATAGAGCACGGTGTTGTCGGCGAGCGCGAACGTTCCACGAAGGCCCAGCCGCGACTCGAACCGCGCGGCGAAGAGGGGCTGGAACGACTCGTCCTCCCAGCTGGCCCGGGCGAGCTTCGGACGCTCGTGCACGGCGATGGACCCATCGAGTCGAAGGTCCGGTACCACACCGGCGAGGCCCAGCGCCGGCACGCAAACGAGCAGCACGTACACCAGCACCGCCAGCACGTCGCGGGCGCGGGCCGGCCTTCGCGCGCGGGTGCGTCGCGGGGCCGATGCGGATGCGGGTGCGGAAGGCATGGTCAAAACTTGAAGTAGATGAGAGGCGCGACGCGGCTGTTGGTGAGGTGCGCGATGGACGCGAGAAAGAGCACCGGCCCCGGCGCGTACGAGAGCGCGACGCGCCACGGCGGCAGCCTGAGCGGGGTCCCGCCTTCGATGGGCGACGCGGGGCCGTACTTGATGCCCAGCTGGTAGAGCACGATCAGGGCGCCCACGATCATGGCGAAGAGAGCGAACGAAGGACACAGCTCCGCCGGGAACACCGCGAGCGGCGCACCTTGTCCACGGCCCGCCATGGCGCCCAGTACGTGCAGCGCCGATGGCAGCGAGGTGGCCCGGAAGAAGACCCAGCCCACGATGACGATGACCATGGTGGCTACATGGCGGATCGGCAGGGGAATGCGGTTGCGCACGCTGCCGGTCACGCGCTCGAGCGCCACGAAGAGCCCGTGATAGAGCCCCCAAACGACGAACGACCAGGCGGCGCCGTGCCACAGGCCGGAGAGCGTGAACACGATGACCACGTTGAGCGTGGCCCGATGCTCGCCACGTCGGTTTCCGCCCAGCGGGATGTAAAGGTAGTCGCGGAGCCAGCGGGAGAGCGAGATGTGCCACCGCTGCCAGAACTCGGTGATGCTGGCGGCCACGTAGGGCATGTCGAAGTTCTCCTTGAAGGTGAACCCGCACATCTTGCCGAGGCCGATGGCCATGTCGGAGTAGCCGGAGAAATCGAAGTAGATCTGCAGCGTGTACGCGCAGGCGCCGAGCCACCCGAGGCCGGTGCCGAGCTGCGCCGCCGGGAGCCCGAAGACGCCGTCGGCGACGATGGCGATGGAGTCGGCGAGCAGCACTTTTTTGGCCAGCCCCACCGAGAACCGCGCGAAGCCCTCACGCACCAGCGCGAACGACTGCTTGCGCGCGTTGAGCTGGGCCGCGAGATCCTTCCAGCGGAAGATGGGGCCGGCGATGGAGTGGGGAAAGAAGGTGAGGAACAGCAGGTAGTGGCCGAGCGACCGGGCCGGCTTGGCGTCGCCGCGGTACACGTCGGTGAGGTAGCTGATCTCCTCGAAGGTGATGAAGGAGATGCCGATCGGGAGCACCACCGCCACCCATCCGAGATGGCGACCACCGAAGTGGCCCAGCGCGTCGTTCACCTGCCCCATGAAGAAGTTCGAGTACTTGAAGTACCCGAGCAGAACGAGGTGCGCGAACACTCCGAGCACCAGGAGGCGCTTCGCGGCCTTCGCTGCGTCCGGCGTCCCCAGCGCGGTGCGCCGGGCGATGGCGTGGCTCAGGTAGTAGTCGCCCACCCCGAGCAGCACCACCACCGGCAAGAAGCGCGGCGCACCCCAGGCGTAGAACGCGAGGCTACCTGCGATGCCGGTGAGGTTCTTGAAGCGCCGCGGCGTCAGCCAGTAGGCCGCCAGAAAGAGCGGCAAGAACCCGTGGAGGAAGAGGAGCGAGCTGAACGGCATGGACGCGTCGGGAGGCTCTTGCCTCCGGGCGCCGGCTTACCACCAAACCGCTCTGCCGGTCACAAGGAGCTGAGGTACAGCACCAGCGCGTTGAAGTCCTCCGGCGGAAGCTGCGCGGTGTGCCCCATCTTGCCGTCGGTGCTCTTGAGAAAGTCGCCAAGGCTCGCGTACTTACCGCCATGGTTGTAGGGCCCGGCGCCGGCGATGCTCCGGAGCGACGGCGTGCGGAACTCGCCGCCCGTGCCCACGTCGTGGCGCTCTTCATCGGTGAAGGTCTGGCCGCGGTGGCAGCCGGTGCAGCCCACTTCGGCGGACGCGAAGAGCTGCTTGCCGCGAATGACCGGTCCACTCAGGTTGTCTTTGGTGGCCGGAGGGCCGGGCATCACCTTGAGGTACGCCTCGAGGGACTTGGTGGCGGCGGCAGTGAGCCCGCTGCCGTGGAGGTTGGCCACGATGGTGTGGGTGATGTGCTCGCCCAGGGTCTTGTGCTCGCCCTTCCAGCCGAACGGCCCGTCGCCCACGCGGCCCGCGAGGAACAGCGGCTTGCGCTTCCCCGACGGCGTGGACCAGGAAATGCCGTCGGTGCGGCCGTCCGGGTGACAGCTGGCGCAGGCGCGGCCATCCTCGGAGATGCGCGTGTCTCCGGAGGCGTGAAAGAGCTCGCGCCCGAGGTCGACGTCGGCGGTGCGCGCCGTCTCTCGCGGGAGCGCGAAGGTGGCGAGCACGTTCGTGGCGGGTGCGTCGGCCTTGGCGGGCGCCGCTTTGGCGACGGCCTTGGCGGGCTCGGGCTTCGGTTCGTCGAGGAGCGAGATACGGGTGAGCGCGTGGGCGAACTGCGACCAGACGTACAGCGCGTCGCCGTCGACCGCGAGGCCCATGGGACCGCTCGGGAGCTTCCAGTCGCGGGTGATGCGCGGCGGCTTCGCATCGCCTTCGCTTCCGAGCGCGATGGTGTGGACGCGGTTGGTGCCGAGGCAAGCGAGGTAGGCCTCGCGGCGCCCCGCATGAATGGCCACCGCGCGCGGCAAGAGGCAGGTGGTCCCCATGTGCGTGACGGTCGGCGTTTGCCCTTGCACGCGGTGAAGCGTGAAGGTGTTCGACATCATCCGTACGCAGGTGTCGAAGCCCACGGCGGGGACGACGCGCTTGGGATCGTTGTGCAGGAAGTCGGCGCCCACGCCGCGGCGCAGATTGCCGTCCTTCGCGTCCGCCGTCTTGCCGGCCCAGGGATCCTTGTTGCCCGCACGCCGGGGAAACTGCGCCTCGTCGAGCGTCCAGCCGGGACGCCAGGTGTTGTTGCAGCGCATACCGCCGCCGTATCCGCCCACCGGCTCCTCCATCGAGGGATCGTTCATGTCCTCGGGGTTCACCGAGACGTCCGGGGCGATGACGTCGTTGCCGAGAGCCGCGAGCGCGAAGCCTTGTCGAACGTTGGTGGGGCCGTCGTCGAGCTTCATGGGCAGCACGTGGCTGCCGAGAACCCGCGTGAGCACACCGGCGCTGGCGTGCGAGACGAACACGGTGCCGTCGGCACGCGCCACCACTGCCCGGGGCTCCTTCGGGAGATCCACGCTCGCGCGCTTGGTGCGGGTCTCGAGATCGAAGCGCTCGAGGGTGTGGCTCCAGCCGGTGGCCACCAGGAGCTCGCTTCCTTTACGGGCCAGCGCGATGGGCTCGACCGCCGTCTCCAGCGGCTCGCCCTTTCGGAACGAGAGCGCTTGCGTCTCGGTGCTCTTCTCGAGCACGAAGGTGGCAACCTCCGCGCGGTCTCGGAGCGCGACCGCCACCGACCCGTCGGGG
>JABFRG010001002.1 GCA_013141295.1 Polyangiaceae bacterium | reverse complement strand
ACTGGCAGACCGCCGCCGTCAACTCGCACGTGCACCTGATCCTCGACAACAAGCCCTACAAGCGCATCGACGACACCAAGGCGCCGGTGAAGATGAGCGAGCTCACCGGGAGCGAGGCGCTCTCCGAGGGCCAGCACGTGCTCGTGGCCTTCGCCAGCCGCGCCAGCCACGAATCGGTGAAGACCAAGGACGCCCTGGCCATCATCTCGTTTTACGTGGGCAAGAAGGCCACCGACACGGTCGACGTGAAGAAGCCCCTGCTCATCTACAGCCGCCCCAAGGGCGACTACAACGGCGAGAACGCCAACCACGTGCTGGTGGACTTCTACGTGGCCAACAAGGCCCTCGACGATGGCAAGAGCCACGTCGGCATCACCGTCACCGGCCCCGGCATCGACAAGCCGCTCGACGTCGACGTCACCAAGTGGGGCGCGCCCTACTACCTCGACAACCTGCAGAACGGCTCCTACTCGGTGAAGATGGAGCTCCACGACAAGGACAACGTCGTGGTGCCCGGCCCGTGGAACTCCACCACGCGCACCATCAAGATCAACCACGACGCCCCCACCGACAACCCGCACGCCGGCCACACCGCGCCCGCCGCTTCCGGCACCGCGCCCACGCCGCCCGCCACAGCCACCGCGGCCCCCAAGCGCGCGGGCACCGCCAAGCCGAAGAAGTGAGCGTCCGGGAATCGCGGGAGGCCATCGTTCGCGCCGATCGGCGCCACGTGTGGCCTCCCTATACCCCCGCCGACGCGCACGAGACGAGCGAGCCCCTGGTGGTGGTGGAGGCCGAGGGTGCCTGGCTCACCGACGCCGACGGACGCCGCTACCTCGACGGAAACGCCTCCTGGTGGGTGGCGAACCTGGGGCACCGGCACCCGCGCCTGATGCGGGTCCTGGCCGAGCAGGCCCAGACCCTGACCCACGTGGCCATGGCCGGCATCACCCACGAGCCGGCAGCGCTGCTCGCCGAAGAGCTGGTGCAGGTGGCGCCACGCGGTAGCTCGTCCGCGCCCGTGCTCACACGTGTATTTTACACCGATAACGGATCGGGCTCGGTGGAAGCGGCCATCAAGGTCGCCACCCAGTTCTGGCGGCAGTCGGGCAGGCCGGAGAAGTGTCGGTTCATGGCCCTGGACGGGGCCTTCCACGGCGACACGGTGGGCGCGGCCAGCCTCGGGGGCGTCGAGATTTTCCGCCGTCCCTTCGCAGGCATCCTCTTCGACTGCGTGCGCGCGCCGTCGCCATCCGATCACGGCGCGGCCTTCGAGGTGATGGAGCAGCTCATCCGGGCGCGCAAGGACGAGCTGGCCGCGGTGGTGGTTGAACCGCTCCTGCAGGGCGCCGAGGGCATGCGCATGTACGAGCCTGCGTGGCTCGCGCGCTTGCGTGCATGTTGCACAGAAAACGACGTCCTCCTGGTGGCCGACGAGGTGTTCACCGGCTACGGACGCACCGGTCGCATGTGGGCCTGCGATCACGCCGGCATCGCGCCGGACATCCTTTGCCTGGGCAAGGCCTTCGCGTCGCTCCTGCCGATGGGCGCCATGATGGCCACGGACCGGGTCTACGACGCCTTTCGCGGGGCCAAGGACCGCGCCTTCTACTACGGCCACACCTTCTACGGCCACCCGCTGGGCGCAGCCCTCGCGCGCGAGGTGCTGGCCATCTATCGCGACGAAGGGGTGGTGCAACAGGCGGCCGCCAAGGCGCCGCTGATCGCCCGCGCGATGCAGAGCCTCGGCTCGCTCACGGGCGTCGTCGCGCCGCGGAGCCTGGGTATGGTGGGCGCCGTCGACCTCGGGAACGGGGGCTACGAGGGCGACATCGGCTGGCGCGTCTACGCCGAGGCCAAGCGCCGCGGCGCGTACCTGCGACCGCTGGGCGACACGGTCTACGTGTGCCCGCCGCTCACCATCTCCGAGGCTGATCTGCTGGCGCTGCTCGACATCTTCGGCGAGAGCGTGCGAGCGGCCCTCGCCGGCTGATTTTGCCGACCTGCGCGCGCGGCCCGCATAAGCTCGGGCCATGAACGTCGTCACCTTCGAGACCCCGAGCGGCAGCGCCAGCGGCGAGCTCTTCGCCCCCGATGCGGGCCACGGCCGCAGCGTCATCCTCGTCCACGAGTACTGGGGCCTCAACGAGCACATTCGCGACCTCGGGCGGCGGCTTGCCGCCGAGGGTTTCACGGTCCTGGCGGTGGACCTCTTTCACGGCGAGGTGGCGACGGTGCCTGCGGAAGGCGCCAAGCTGGCGGGTGAGCTCGACACCCGGGCCGCGGTCGGCGAGATCGCCGCAGCGGCGGACTACCTCCGGGGCCACGGCGCGAAGAGCGTCGGCGTCGGCGGGTTCTGTCTCGGTGGGGCCCTCGCCATCGCCGCGGCCTGCCACGTGCCCGGCCTGTCGGCGGCGGTGGCGTTCTACGGCGTCCCGCGGGCCGCCAAGGTGGACTACGCCAAGGTGGCCGCGCCCATCCAGGCGCACTTCGGCGCGCGCGATCCCCACGCCACGGTGGCCAAGGCCGAGGCCGTGCGCGACGCGGTGCTGGCCGCGGGCGGCTCCTTCGAGCTCTGCGTCTACGACGCCGACCACGCCTTCGTGAACGACACCCGACCGGCCGTGTACTCCAAGGAGAACGCCGCGCTGGCCTGGGGGCGCATGGTCGCGTTCTTCCGGCTGCACGCCGGCTGAGCCACAAAAGAGTTACGGCGGCCCGTCGGGAGCGGGCCGCCGTCATTTTTCGTATCGTGCTCGTCGGGGCGAGAGGATTCGAACCTCCGACCCCCTGATCCCGAACCAGGTGCGCTACCAGACTGCGCTACGCCCCGAGCTCCCACACGCCGGCCGAGGCCGTCGGGTGGAGGCGCTTTATGCAAAATCCTTGGGGATCCCGTCAACGTGAATCGTCATCGAGGGCTGCTTTTGCGCGGGCCGCCCCAAAGCTCTGCCGCCTCGCACGCTCCAATCCCCGAAGGAATGGCGGAATTCCAGTATTACTGTGTTGATTTCCTTTTCAGTCCTATCAAAATGGATTATGCACGCATTGTGGTGCGCTTTCCGCCCCCACAAGAATCTCAGCGCCAATTCACGAGGAGTTACGCATGCAACCCGAGCTGCCGCCGGTCAAGATCCTCATCGTCGACGACGACAAGGCGATCCTCGAATACATGCAGACGCTGCTCGAGAAGGACGGCTTCACCGTCAAGACACTCCTCGATCCGCTGCTCGCCGAAGAGGAGCTGAAGGTCGGCGGCTACCACCTGGTGATCCTCGATCTCATGATGCCCAAGATGGACGGCATCGAGACGCTGAAGAAGATCCGGCGCATCGACAGCGACGTGGCGGTGGTGATCTACACCGGCTACCCCAACGTCGAGAGCGCCATCGCGGCCATGAAGCTCGAGGCCGTCGACTACCTGAAGAAGCCGTTCAACGTGGACGAGTTCCGGGAAGTGCTCGACCGCGTGATGCGGAAGAAGGGCCTCGCCCGCACCCCCGAGGAGCAGCTCCACCGTGCCATCGGCGACACCATTCGCCAGATGCGCAAGGAGAAGGACCTGACCCTCAAGCAGATGGCCCGCCGCACCGGCCTCAGCGTGTCGCTCCTCTCGCAGATCGAGCGCGCCGAGTCGTCGGCGTCCATCTCGTCGCTGTACAAGATCGCCATCGCCCTCGAAGCGCGCATTCGGGATCTCTTCGGGGAATTCTGAAGTAGCCTCTCCGGTTGCCGGACCACGCGCGAACGCGCGCCGGCAACTACATGGAGGGATGCTCATGTCCGAGTCTCTGACGACGGTTCTCTTGCACGCGCTCGCGCAGCCGGAGGCCGCGCTTCCGTACGCGCTCCGCCACGGTCTCGAAGGTCTCTACCCCGGGCAGTACGTACTGGAGTCCACTGAGAGCGCGTTCGACGCCAATCCGTTCGCGGCGGCCGGCCATGCGGCGATGCACGACGCGCCCGGCGTGGGGTCGGGGCGACTTCATCATTGGGATGTCCGGGAAGAGCCGCGGGTCGCGTGGTACCCGGAGAACGTGGCGGTGGAGGTTCAGTGGAACGGCGAGACGCTCCGACTCGTCACCATCACCCGCTCGGTACGCTACGGCAGCAAAGAAGTGCGACGCTTTCTCGTGGCGCGCACGGAGGGCATCGCCACCGCGTTCTTCGACGCCGTCTGCGCCTTCACCCATCCCCCACGGGAGCAGGTGCTCGTCTTCAAGAACGGCTGCGTCTCCCGCTCTCGGGACATGTTCGAGGCAGCCCGCAAGACCCGCATGGAAGACCTGTTTCTGCCGGGCACGCTTCGCGATCAGATCGTCGAGGACCTCTCCATGTTCCTCGGGTCCAAGGAGCACTACAACCGCTACGGCCTGGCCTGGAAGCGCGGCCTACTCTTCGTGGGGCCCCCGGGCAACGGAAAGACCCACTGCGTGAAGGCCGCCATCGGGCTCCTCGGCATGAGCTGCCTCTACGTGCAGAGCCTCACCTCGAGGTACGGCGAAGAGACCGACAATATCGATGCGGTGTTCGCCAGCGCCCGCGCCCACTCCCCGTGCCTCCTGGTGCTCGAGGACCTCGACTCGCTCATCAACGACAAGAACCGCTCGGCGTTCCTGAACCAGCTCGACGGCCTCAACGACAACGATGGCACCCTCACCATCGCCACCACCAACTACGTCGAGCGGCTC
>JABFRG010000352.1 GCA_013141295.1 Polyangiaceae bacterium | reverse complement strand
ATCTTCAGCGCGTCGGTCATGAGCGGCACCGGGTCGAGACCGGTGTCGGCGATGCGACCGGCGAACACGGAGATGTACGAGTGGGGGCCGTCCTTGAGGGCCGCCGTCACTTCTTTCACTGCTCGAGGGTCATGAGCGCGGTGACGTTGAGCTGGATGCCGTCCTTGGCGAGGCGCTCCACCATGGCGTTGGCCTTCTCGCGCTTGGTGTTGGTGACCGGCACCTTCACGTACACGTTCTTGCCCCAGGTGGCGATGAGCCGGGCCTGGCGCTCCATCTCGGCGAAGTCGTCGGCGAACACCTCGTAGGAGATGGGCCGGCCGCCGATGACCTCGAGGATCTCGCGGGAGAACTTCTCGTAGTCGGTGATGCCCGCCTTGCGCATCAGCGTGGGGTTGGTGGTGAACCCCTTGATGAGCGGGTGCTTGCCGATTTCGATGATGCCAGCTTTGTCTGCGCCGTCGGCGAAGACCTTGACCTTGAGTTTCGCGAGATCCGTCATGGGGCACCTGCATAGCACACGGCTTTCGCCGGGGCGACGGTGCCCGCGCGGGTTTGCGTACGATGACGCCCAGCGTAAAAAAACCGGGCGTCACACGGGAGTGGCCACTCAGTCGTTCTTGGCGCCGGCGGCGATCCAGGCCTTCACCAGGTCGATCTTGGCGTTCGCGATCTTGGCGCCGCGGAGCGGCATGGTGGCGCCGCAGGTGCCTGCGACGTGGTCGATCTTCTTCACGAGCAAGCTGCCGGCCGCGTTGTTGGCGACCACGCGCGTCTCGCCGCCGGCCGTGGCGCACGGGCTTCCGCCGCCCACGCCGCCGGTACCCGCAGCCTTGCCCACCAGGTTGGTGTAGGCCAGGGCCTTGGAGGACATGTCGAGCCCGGTGGGGTGCCCGGCCGCGTGGCAACCGTTGCAGGTGCCCGAGAGCACCGTGTTGAACACCTCGGTGAAGGTGGGGTCGGCCGCGCCATCCGAAGCGTCGCCGCCGCTGCTGCCGTCGGTGCCGCTGTCGACGGCGCCGGAGGAGCTGCCACCGGACGACGAGCTGGACGACGACGACGACGAGCTACCACCCGAGGACGAGCTCGAAGACGACGACGACGAGCTCGATGGCCCGGGCGTGGTGTCGGAGCTGCTGCAGGCGGCCGCGGTCACGGCGAGGGAGGCGAAGAGGCTAAGGAGACCGATTTGCGTCTTGGACATGGGCGCTTTCTGGCACAAGGCTGAGCTCCGTGCCAATCAACCCGCCGGTCGCATCCTGAAAGGCCCGTGTAGGATTTGGAAAGCCGAAGCGATTCCGGCGGCTTGCGACGGTCTTTTCGGGCCCGTCGAAGGACGCTACGGTGGCTGTCGATGCAGTGCGCACTCTGCCAGCGGCCCATGGCTTACGTTCACGGACACGCTGCGTGCACCCACCGCGGGTGCCCTCCCAACGGCCGCACGGCCGCAACCAGGCCGAGTGCTGCGACGGCGAGACCGCCGCCAACTGCGCCGTCTCGACCGTCGATGCGGCCCGCGTGCACCCCGCGCCGCGCAAGCCTAGCTGACCCTCACGCCGCCACCCAGGTGTCGCGATTGGGGTGGGTCCCCTGAATCGACCGCCGCGCGACCGTCGCGCCGGGCACGAGGAGCCCGCCGGCGTCGTCCTCGGTGAGCCCGAACGAGACCTCGAAGCCCGCGTGCTCGGTGGGAGCCTGCAGGTACAGGGTGTGATCGAAGTTTGCTGTACTATGCACCTTGCCGTCGTGCACGTGGACCGTGGGGAAGAACAGCTCGCCGGGCCTGCGGCTGCGAAAGCGGAAGGCCATGGGATGCACCGCGAGATCGCTCCCGGCGTCCAGCTGGAACACGGCGAAGCCGCCGTCACGGGCGTCGGGGACCTCGTTCCAGGTGGCAACGGGCAACCGAAAGCGCGGGTCGAGCCGGTCGAAGTCGTCGACCGAGGGAACGAACGACGCCTCGAAGGCGCCCACCTTGTGCACCGTGAGCGTGCGGGCCTGGGGCGCGATGCCCTGGAAGCCGCCCTTGCGCGGTGGCGGCTGGAAGAGCTTCTCCAGGTCATCGAAGAACCGTGGACGCGCCGAGAGATCGATGAACGCCAGCGCGCCCTCGCCGTCGCTCGGCCGGGTCGGCAGCGGCAGGATCATCGCCACCGGTGAAGGCGTGGTGAGGCGCATGGCGTACGCCAAGAGCTGCGTCCCCGCGTCCTCGTGCCGCGCGAAGATGCGGGTCCCTGCGACCTTGAAGGTCGGCGCGAACAGCCCACCGAAGAGACCCAGCGGCGCGAGCGGCGAGAAGCAGCACATGCGTCGATACTACCGCGCGAGGACGTCGATGACGTGCTCCAGGCCGCGCACCACCCGGG
Organism: Polyangiaceae bacterium; assembly: GCA_013141295.1. Lineage (GTDB taxonomy): Bacteria > Myxococcota_A > Polyangia > Polyangiales > Polyangiaceae > JABFRG01. The sequence goes on along the minus strand of JABFRG010000352.1, from coordinate 2,326 downwards.
CAAAGCGCGGGTAGTCGAGGGTATCGGGCAGGTCGCTTTTGGTGTGGTAGTTCGGATTGCGGAAGGGCGCGGTGTCGGTGACCATGACCCCCGGATAGCCTTCCTTCCAGAAGCTCCACTGATCGCTCCACCCGACGCCGGCGATGAACGCCGGGAGCGCCGCGCCCTCCGAGGGAAACTGGGTGTTGCCGCGGAACGCGCCGATGATCTCGTGCACCAACCCGCGCGACGCGGTGTTGCCCACGAACCCGATGAAGTCGCCCTTGTCGCCGTAGAAGGCGCTCATGGGAAACGGGTAGTGCTGGGTCCCGGCCTCTTCCTTGTAGTAGCCGATGGTCTCCAGGCTGAGCATGGCGACGATGGCGTCGCCGCGGGCCCGCGCTGCGCGTGCATATTGCACGCTGCCCATGGTGTCGGTCCAGAAGTAGGGCGGCTCTTCGTTGGCGAAGAGCACGAAGCGCACGGTGCGTCCGGGCGTCTTGCCGCGGAATACCTTGGCCAGCGCCAGCGTGGCGGCCACCCCCGATCCGTTGTCGTCGGCGCCGGCTGCGTCTTCCGCCGAGTCGTAGTGGGCACCCACCAGGACGATCTCCTGCGCTTTGGCCGCGCCGGCGATGTCGACCGAGAGGTTGTCGCAGGCCACCGAGCCCACATAGAAGGTCTGCTTGGTCACCACGAAGTTCATCGACGCGAGCTCCTTCTCCAGGTAGTCGCGCGTCTTCTCCAGGGTGCCGGGGCGCGCGATGTTGCGATCGCCGATGGTGCCGCCCAGCATGCGCACGTGCTTTTCGAGGTCGGTCTTGTAGAGCTCTTCTTCGAGGTTCAGCGGACCGAAGGGGCCGTGGTAGCTCTCGCCTGGCATGTAGGTGAGCCAACGCAGCGGGAGCAGCACCGCGAGCACGAGCGACGGATAGAACACGAGACGCCGCCGGTTCCGCGTGGAAACCCGGCCCCAAAGCTGCTTTGCGCGCTCAGCCCAATCCATGTGACTTCAACGTAGAGCTCCGGTGGGAATTCCGCCCCGCGTCGGTTGCCCCTCAGAAGAGGCCGATGGCGAAGTTGAAGGCCCAGCTTCGATCATCGTAGCTGCGTCGCCACGGATTGAAGCCGAAATCGAAGACGATGGGAAAAACCGGGGTCTGCAGACGCGCGCCGGTGCCCAGCGACACGCGCATGGGGAACTCTTTGCGCTGAAACGGGTAGCGAATGTCGGCCCACAGGTTGCCGATGTCGGCGAACACCACCGTTTCGAGCACGCTCACCACCGGAATGCGCAGCTCCACCCGGGGGTTGAAGAGTAGATTGCCGCCGCGCACCGGCCGCGACTGCGCGGTGAAGCGGCCCGGGTCGGGCACCCGTGTGGCGCCCCGCGGGCCGAAGGTGGGCGCTGCCACCGTCTTGTTGGCGTCGGCCTCGATGTTGTCGGCGTCGTCCTGGGGAATGAAGGTGCTCGGGTACCAGGCGCGCATGGAGTCGGCGCCGCCCAGGAAGAACAGGCGATCGGTGTACGTTTTCGAGCGCTCGGTGAGCTGCACGTTGGCACCCACGCGCATTTGCGCCGCCACGCGCAGGCGCTTGTAGATGGGCAGGTAGCCGCTCAGGGTCTGGGTGAGCTTGAGGAAGTGGCTGTCGCGACCGAGCTGTTCTTCGGTGAGCGACTTCGCCGGGTCGAGGGCGAAGGCATCGACGTGCTCGACGCTGAACCCCACCAGCGTGCCCTTGGTGGCGTCGAGGGTGTTGTCGCGGCGATCCCAGGCGACCGCCAGCTTCTGCGCGAAGACCACGCTGTTGCCGTCGGGCACCAGGAGCGCGTTCAAGCGGTCGCGGAGGCCCGAAGCCACCAGCTGCCGCTGGTAGGTGTCGAAGTCGTTGTTGAAGATGCGGACCGCGTTGTACTCGATGCTCTGGCTGACGGTGATGCGGATCTCGCGTCGGGGCGCGTAGGTGAGGCTGGGAATCGCCGCGAACTTGCGGATGTAGTAGTCGCGCTGCAGGTCGTGGACGAAGACGCCGTCGAGGACGCCGCGGAAGAGCGGGCCCAGCCCCGTCTCCGGGAACTGCAGCGAGGTGGTGACGCGGGTGGGGAGCCGTGCGGTGAGCGGCAGCGACGCGAAGTTCTTGCGAACGCCCTCGTCGAGCACCAGCTCGGTGGGCAAGAACGAGATCTGCCCGTTGATGGAGAACGCGATGGCGCTGCCGAACAGGTTGCGGAACGCCACCTCGCCGCCGCCGCGGATACCCTCGCCGGTGGAGAGACCGAAGCGGAGCTCGGGCGCGAACCATGGGCGCTCCACCACCGTGATGACCACGGTCTTCCACTTCTCGG
>JABFRG010000671.1 GCA_013141295.1 Polyangiaceae bacterium | reverse complement strand
CGCCGGTCGTCCTCGTGACTCCGTTCGATGCCGCGCGCACCACGGTGGATGGGCAGCCGGTGAGCCTCGTCGACTACCCGTTCGTCGTGGTTCCGCCGCCGCGCTGGGACACTTCCGAGGCCTTCACCGATGCGTTGCAGCGCGACCTCGCACCCGAGTACGCGGTCGGAGACGCTTCCATCGGCGCCGGAGGCAACGTGGTCGTGAAGGTGCTCGCCCGCAGCGCCGACGACGACCTCATCGACGAACGAACACTGGCGCCCGAAGGGGCGGAGCCCCGCGAGCAACCGCGGTTCCAGCGCTTTCTCCAGCGCATCGCACCGTTTTGCGCAGCCGGCACCGTGACCTGGGCGAGCGACGTCTCGATGACCGGGCACCAACGCACGGAGCGGCACCCGGGGTCGGGCCTTCAGCTCGTGGCGCACGGTTGGTCATCGCGCTACGCGAGCGTGCACCTTCGGGCGTCGCGCGAGCACCTCGCGCCGTGGGGGGAAACCGCGGACCCGAGACCGCAGTCGTGGAGCATCTCGTGCTCCGAGTCTCCCGGCGACGTCATCTCGGAGGGGGTTCGAGCCGCTGCGCCGCTGGCTGCGCAACCGCTCGCCGAGCCGTTCGTCGCCTTCGGCCGTCGCAACCTGCGGCTCACCGAATCCGTGAGCCAGCAGCGGGTACGAAAGGAGGTGCGGAGGTTCGAGTGCCCCGCCATCATTCTGCGCACCTGCACCGACGCAGACCGCGACGCGTGGGCTCGGTGCGAGCTCATGGGCGGCCCGGGCTGTCGCAACCACCCGGACTGCACCTACAGCCCCGAGTGCGTTCCGGGCCAGCAAGCGTACCTCACGACGGTGGCCGTAGCGGGGCCTGCGTCCACCTCCAAGGCGACGGTGCGGGCGCCCAAGCCGGGTGACCTCACGGCAACGTTCCTGTGGACGGGGGAGTGTCGCGACGGCGCGATGCGCCGACGAGGCGTCGTACGCTTCGAGCTCATCCCGCGAGCTCCCGCAGAGACCGTGAAGAAGCTGGATGCGCACACGGACCTCGTGACCCACCGGTCTCTGGTGATGGCTCCCGCGAGCTTCGACCTGCTGACCGGCGAGCGGGTCGAGCTCACGAATCCGCCCCTGCCGTTGAATGAGACGTGCCCGAAGACTTGAGGCGCGATGCTGTTGCATCGAGCGCGCTCGTGCGTAGAGTCGACCGCAACATCGAATGCCCGCCCGATTCGCGCACCTCTTCGCCATCGACGACGTTCTCGCGCTCCGCCTCTCCGACGGAACGTATCGAGCCGCAATCTGCGCGCAGATCTCCTCGCCCAATCGCAATGGCCCGGCCACATCGCGAACCGGAGCCCGTTGCACGTACGATCTGGCGTTCACCACCTTCTGCGGCAACGGCCCCCCCACCATCGACGACCTCCGGGCCTGCTCCCTCGCCGGGCATCCGGTCGACACCAGCTTCGATGCCTCGGCGATCCTCGCCGAACAGCCGGGCGCCGATGCGTTCTGGCATTCGCCGGGCGCGCGCGAACGCATCCGGCCCTTCTTCGTGGGCCTCGACTACGTGCTGATTGCGCACCCGCACGCGGTGGCGCTGGTAGACCGATTCACCCGCGTCGGAACGCTCTCCGTGAGGCCCGGGTTCAAGCGACAGGGCGGCTATCGATACGCCGCTTCGTTCGAAGAGCTCGAACGTATTCTCCGCGTTCAGGCAGAGCCACCGCGAACGCCAAGTGGCTTCCGCATCGACATGTTGTGCGAGCCATAGCCGAAGGCCTCTGCTAGCCCGGATTATTCATGGCTCCGGGGCTGCATGTCACGATGCATCGGGAAATCTCGGGCGTACGGCGGTTCTCGCCCCTGCGAAGGGACAACAGTCCGTCTCGGGTCTGCGATCCGGCGTGCGCCCGTCTTTCCCGCGCCTCGTGCCATTCGCCGACCGGCCCATGAATAATCCGGGCTAGAAGCCGCTGCCATGCGGATGCGGGGATGGGGCGTGGTTCGGGTAGGCTGCTTCTCGATCGTGGGGGCGCTGGCGATCATAGGCGCGGGCGGCTGTGGTGCGTCGCTGAAGGGCGATTTCGTGGGTGCCGGGAAGGCCTGCAAGGGCAGGCGACTTCCGCCCGAGAACACCCTGCCCGAGCCCAAGGTGGTGCCGGTCATGGCCTATGGGAACGAGTACACGGAAGACTTGCGTGCGTTGTACACGGAAGCGCGCGCCATCATCGACTCACCGGAGTTCGTCGAGGCGATGTCCACGCGCCCGCTTGCCGCATACACCCAGGGCAACCAGGTGGCGCGCGGTGACGACGTGGTCGCCGACTTGCGCGGTCGGGGGGCGCACCCCCTGCTGCCGGCGACGGTATCCGCGCACCCGTCGTGCCCCGGCGGCGGTGGTGGCAACACGTCGACGCGCGTCGCAGTCCTTGCGTCCGGCGCGCTGGCCGGCGCTGCGGAGATCTGTCTCAGCAATTCGCCAGTGGGGTGGTGGCGCAGCGGCCGCGTGGCCGCGAAGGCATGCGCCATCAACGGCATGGTCTACGAGCTTACGCACACGTTGCCGTTGCCCTCCGGGCATGTCGCGTACACCGACTTCCAGCACACGCTTCCCGGCCCCCCGCTGGTCACGTACACCACCGGGAGCGTTGCCCAGTGCGTGTACCTGCAGCGTCAGTTCGAGGATCTCGACCTCGAGAAATGCATTCGCGAAGCGGGCCAGCGGGCGATGCGTGCCTTCACGTGCGACGACGCGTGGCTCCACGAGCGCACCAACTGCGCCATTCCCGAGCCTCGCGGTGGCTGACGGCTACGGGCCGGCGTCGGGCTCGCTCGCATCGACGTCGCTCGCGTCGACGTCGGTGGCATCGGGCGCCGCGTCGCCCGCGTCCGCGTCGGGCGCTGGATCACCGGGGCGAGGATCGGCACCCGGGCGCTTGGGCTCGTCGAGGGCGCCGCTCGCGCCGCCCATGCCGTTGTTGCCACCGCAGGCCTCGAAGACGATGGCGCTCGCGGCCATCATCGCGGCGGCGAGCCACTTGCTCTTCGCAGCGCGGCTCAGCAACGCCGAAGCAGGAACGATGCGTGCCTCCGGCGGCAGAGGGGCGCGGAGCACCTTGCCGCTGGCGTCGTACAAGTAGCGAACGCACGCGGGGCCGCTGGCCAGGAGAGCGCGGGCGTCTTCGGCGCGCATGGCCGAGAGATCGTGGACCGTCTTGTCGCAGGCGCTGCAGAGCCTCTGCTCCGGCCCGCCGGACGTGTCCATGGTCGACCAGTCGGCTCCGCATGGGGTGTGGATGGGGGCTTCGCTACGATGCATGCACGGGGCACGAGCACGAACCGTACCGACGCCATCCGCCGGAAATAGTGCGGCCCCCGCATCGTGACGCAGGGGCCGGGTCTGATCGCGGAGTCGCGACTAGCGCTTCAGCGCCGGCGCGCACTCACCATTGCCGATGCTCACCAGGGGCGCCACGCAGGTCTTGGCCGTGCCGCGCCGTGCCGACATGGGCTTGGTACGCACCTTCCGGATGGCCGCGGAGAGGGCCGCCGGGGCGCTCATGCCCTTGGGCGTGACGATGGTGAGCACTTCTTTGGGGGCCACCCAGGCGTCTGCCGCAAGATCCTGCTTGTTCACCAGATCGTACTGGATGGACAGGAGGCCGATGTTGGAGCAACCAAGGAACGGCGTGTCGTTCCCGTTGTCCCCATCGAGCTTGTCCACCTGACACTTCATCGACTTCACCACACCGACGCCGCCACTCGTGAAGTTCTCGACCTCTGCGTCCTCGCGCGCCTTGGCGAAGAGCATGCCGTGATGCTTCTGGCTCGCCATCGCGTCCTTGCAGTTCTCGTACATGGCACCACCGAACGGCTTCAACGCGTCGCATACCGAGCTGCTCATGGGCACCTGGGGTGCGCGAACGCCGAGGCCCTTGTAGGCGCATTGCTGGAGCGTTACCGGCGCGCCGCTGGAGAGGTCTGGCTTGCTGATGTCGGCCACGTCCACGTTGACCGTGTTTTCGAAGGTGGTGTGATCGGCCCCCTTCTCCTCCATCTTCATGCGGAGCGTTGCCAAGAGCTTGGTGGCCGCGAGGGGATCGCCGCCGCTGAAGTTCGGCTTGAAGTCCAGATAGGCACTGAAGCCCACCGGTCCCCCGCCCACTTGCCGGTCCCCCTTGGTGTTGCGGAATTGTCCGGGTATCTTGATCACGCCTTCGATGGTGTCCTTGACGCTATGGCCGGCGAAGGTGACCTCTCGGGGCGTGTAGCAGTCGGAGACGTAACGAACCGGGAACTGCTCGTACTCCGCCACCGCGAAGTCCTCCCAGCTCTTCCATTTGGTGTAGAGCGACTCGCACGACGTCGTCCACTCGGCATCGCAGTTTTTCGCGACGTTGCGCATGGAGTCCAGCGAGGTCTGGTAGAACGCGCGCCGCGCCTTCACGTGCGCGATGCGCGCATCGCGCTTCGCCGGGGTGGTGCCGGTGGCGAAGAGGCCGGCGTTGTGGGAGACGAAGTCGGAATCTTCGATGAGCGCCGAGAGGCCCCAAGCGGCTTCGGCCACCGCGCTGAGCTTCTGCTCGGCGGTGATGGGCGCCAAGATGTTGGAGGGCGGCCAGTTGGCGACGATGCTCTCGTAGGGCACTGCCTTGAGCTTGTAGGTCTGCTTGGGGCCGTTCTTTCCCGGGAACTCCTTCA
>JABFRG010000447.1 GCA_013141295.1 Polyangiaceae bacterium | reverse complement strand
GGTCAAGACCGAGCCGAAGCCGGAGGTCGCGGCCAAGCCCGAGGCCAAGGCCCTGGCGAAAGCCGACGCCAAGGCGACTCCGGCGAAAGAAGCGCCGTCCGGCGGCGCAGGCAAGATCGCCATCGTGTTCGTGCTGCTCCTCGTGGCAGCCGTGGCGGCCTACCTGTTCATGAAGCGCTGAAAAACGCGGCCATCGCCAGCGCACATCCCGTCCTGGGCCATGATGGCGTTGACGATGGCGGCCCTGCGCGCCTACAGATGGCGCCATGAGCGAAGTCACCGTCAGCCGGACCATCAGCGCCGAGGATCCCATCCCCGAGGTGAAGAACGTCGTGCTCGTGATGAGCGGCAAGGGCGGCGTGGGCAAGAGCACCGTGGCCACCAACCTCACCATGGCGCTCTCGCGTCTGGGTCACCGGGTGGGCTTGCTCGACGCCGACATCTACGGCCCGTCGATTCCCACCATGTTCGGGGTGAGCGGGCGGCCGGTCTCCATGGACGGCAAGAGCATCGAGCCGCTCGAGCGCTTCGGCGTCAAGCTCATGAGCATCGGCTTCTTGCTCGAAGACTCCAAGGCCGCGGTCATCTGGCGCGGCCCCATGCTCCACGGCGCGCTCCAGCAGTTCCTCAAGGACGTCCACTGGGGTCCGCTCGACTATCTGATCATGGATCTGCCGCCCGGCACCGGCGACGTGGCGCTCACCCTCTCGCAGCGGCTCGGCATCACCGGCGCGGTGATGGTCACCACGCCGCAAGCCGTCGCCACCGACGACGTCTACAAGTCCGTGTCCATGTGCGAGAAGGTCAACATCCCCATCCTCGGCGTGGTCGAGAACATGAGCTGGTTCATCGACACCGCGGGCGTCAAGCACGAGCTCTTCGGCAAGGGAGGCGGCCAAGCCATCGCCGACTTCGCCAAGGCGCCGCTCCTCGGCCAGCTAGCCATCGACCCCAGCGTGCGCGAGTGGGGCGACAAGGGCACGCCCATCGTGAAGGCCGCCTCGGACAACGTGGTGTCGTCGTCGTTCATCCAGATCGCCGAGAAGCTCCTCGAGGTCATCGACGCCCGCGGCGGCGATCACGCGGCGCCGGTCATCGATCGCAGCGGCGGCCCGGGCGGCAAGAAGCGCCTCCCGGTCACCAAGAGCTGAGTCGACGCACGGGCTCAGCGAGCGGCGCAGCCACCGAAGCCGACCGACGGGTCGAACTTGCCGCGGCACCCACTACACTCTGACTCCGAAAAGCATGCGATGGGGTCTCTTCCACAGTTCGCGTCCGGCACCGGAAAGCCGTCGCGCACACAGCACTGTCCGGTGAAGCCCCCGGAGCAGCATATTTGGACGCAGCCCACGGTGTTCGAGGCTCGGCAGACGATCGACGAGCCGCCGGCGGTGCGCACCACGCACTTGAATGGATTTGCGGGGTCGCTACAGGATGGGTCGGTCAGAGCCCCGGCCGTGTAGACAGGCTGGCCCCCGGCGCACGTGAACGTCGGAGCCGGCGCACCGTCGCCGGCCCCGTCGAAGCCAGAATCGAGCACCACGTCGGCTGCACCGGCGTCCTTCGCCCCCTCCACCGGGTCCACCACGTCGGACGTACACACGCCGCCGCGACAGGTCTCTCCCGGCGCACACTCGGGCCGGTGGTTCACGCACGAGGCCTCGAGGAGCACCGGGACCACGCCCGTCTGGTGCGTGCTGTAGCGAAAGCGGCGCGTGGAGAGCAGGCAGTTCTCCTGCACCGCCGAGGTGCAGGTCTGCGCGCTCTGCCGGGTGGAGGTCCCCGCGCCGGTGTGCACCAGACCGGCCATGACCGCCACGATGGCGGTGTCGGACCCATCGGGTGTAAGATACAAGGTTCCCAGCTCGCCCCCGGCGCCGCGGGTACAGCTGGACATGTAGGCGGCAGGGGTGCCGTCGCGCATGCGCTGCTGCAGCGTCGCGTCGTCGCGCGCCACGTAGATGCTCAGATCGTTGAGGGTATAGGCGGCCCCGCTCGCGGTGTCGCACGCCATATCGGTACGCAGCACCATGCGCATCTGCGTGGGCGATTGACACGAGGCCGCCAAGAGCGCGCCGAACGCGACCAGCAGCGCGCCCGCTGCGCGTACGTGTCGGAGCCGCAAGACGCCGTTCATGGTGCGCACTTCCCGAAGCCCACGTGATCGTCGAAGGTGCCGTTGCACGCGGCGCACTCGCCCTTGCCGAAGCACGCAGGCCCCTCGCCGACCCCGCACTGCAGAGTGCGGTAGATGGGCACCCCGTTGCTCACGCAGCAAACCCGACCGGCGACCACGCCGATGCTGCAGCAGGGTTGCAAGCATGCAGTGGTGCCGCCGGGCTGCTGGCAGATCGCGCCGTAGGTGCCGTCCTTCTTCTGCGTCAGGCAGCGGAGGGTCTTGGCGGGGTCGACACAGGAAACGTCGACCGGCGGGTCGGGGGTCCATTCCGCGGACCCCTGCGCGCAACGGACGACCGAGGGGACGACCGTCGACCCGTCGGTGGTAGGGTCCGCGTCCTGGGTTCCCGCGTCGAGGGTCGATCCACCGCCGTCGGGGCCCGACAGCGGGTCGTCGACCGGAGCCAGCGGGTCCACCACGTCGGATGCGCAAGCGCCGGCGCGGCAGGTTTGCCCCGGCGCGCACTCGGGGCGGTGGTTGACGCACGACGCCTCGAGGAGCACCGGCACCACGCCCGTTTGGTGGGTGCTGTAGCGAAAGCGCCGAGTGGAGAGGAGGCAGTTCTCCTGGCTCGCCGAGGTGCAGGTCTGCGCGCTCTGCCGAGTGGTGGCGCCCGCGCCGCCGTGCACCAGGCCGGCCATCACCGCCACCATGCCGATGTCGGAGCCGTCGGGTGTAAGATACAAGGTCCCGAGCTCGCCACCCGGGCCGCGGGTACACGCGGAGAGGTAGGCCGAAGGCGTGCCGGCCTGAATGCGCTCGCGGAGGGTGGCGTCGTTGGACGCGACGAAGATGCTCAGGTCGTTGAGCGCGTACGGCGCGGCGCTGGTGGGGGTTCCACAAGGCAGGTCGGTTCGCAGCACCATGCGCATCTGGGTCGGTGATTGACACGCGGCTGCACCGAGCACGGCGGTCGCGGCCAGCCCCAACACCGTCGCGCGCACGAGTTGCCTACCGCGCCCCACCATCGTCTCGCCCTGCGCTCCTTCCAATCGTTTCATTCTTCCACGAACGCGCCGCGAGGCGGAGGGTTTCCGGCCAATGCACGCACGAAGACGAGGCTCGCGCCTCCGGAGCGACGGACAGCGTATCACCGAGCGCCCGCTCGGCATCCAGGTACCTACTTGTCGCCTTCGGGTACCCTGCACATTTCTTACGTAAGCGCACGTCGCACCCCGATGGGCGGCACGCCCGCACAGTTCGCTCTGGACTTGGCTTCGCGGAACCATTCGCTGCTAGTCTCCGTCTCAGCTTGAGCACTTCCAATGTCACTCCCTAACCCCGGCGAAATTTGGGACGAAAAGTACCGCATCGAGCGCGTTCTCGGTGAAGGGGGTATGGGCATCGTGTTCGAGGCCTACCACCTGCGGCTCGAGCAACAGGTGGCCATCAAGTGCCTCCTGCCCCACCTGAGCGGCGACACGATGATCACCGCGCGCTTCGAGCGGGAAGCTCGGGCGGCCGCGCGGTTGCGCTCGCGCCACGTGGTGAAGATCCTCGACGTCGAGACCCACCCGTCGGGTGTGCCCTACATGGTGATGGAGCTCATGCGGGGGCGCGACTTGCAGGTGGAAGCCGAGCAGGCCGGGGGCCGGCTGCCCTTCCCGCTCCTCTGCGACTGGCTGGTGCAGGCCTGCGGAGCCCTCGACGAGGCGCACCGCGCCGGCATCATCCACCGCGATCTCAAGCCGTCGAACATCTTCCTGGCAGAGGAGCCAGGCGAGAGGGTGGCCAAGGTCCTCGACTTCGGCATCGCGAAATCGAACGCCATCGTCCCCGGCATCACCTATGCCTCCGGCGGCGGCCACGGGGCCATTTGCGGCACCCCGCAGTACATGTCGCCGGAGCAGATCATCGATCAAGAGATCGACGGCCGCGCCGACCTGTGGGCGATGGGTGTCATCGCCTACGAGACGCTGGCGGGCAGGCCGCCCTTCGAAGCCCAGACCTTCACCGCGTTGGCGGTGAAGATCGCCAACCAAACGCCGCAACCGCTCGGCGAGCTGCGGCCGGATCTTCCGCCGGCCCTGTGCGCCGCCATCATGCGGGCGCTGTCCAAGGCGCCAGCCGATCGCTTCGCCGACATGCGCGAGCTGGCGCAGGCGCTCTCGGTGTTCTCGTCACGCGGCGGCGGCGATCTGATGCGATGGGCGAACGCGCCCAGCCCGTCGTTCGCATCGGTGCCCCAGCTTCCGGTGGCACCGGCCTCCGGCGAAAGCCTGCGCGCGGTCACTGGCGACCCCGCCACGCTCATCAACCACACGCTGCCCGGCGCTTCGCCTCTCGGCGGCACGCGGAAGTGGCTCTTCCTCGGGGCCGGGGCCGTGGTGCTCATGCTGGCCGGGACGCTGGGCGTGCTCGCCATCGTGCGCAACCGCGCGACCACCGCCAACGACGTGCCCACCGCCGCTCCGATCCCCTCCGCCGCGCCGTCTCCCGTGCAAACGAGCGCTCCGTCGCTGGGCCTCGGCCTGGTACCGGTGCCCTCTGCTTCGGCCACGACGACCCCCACCCC
>JABFRG010000900.1 GCA_013141295.1 Polyangiaceae bacterium | reverse complement strand
CTCGTCCGTGGTCTCCCTACGTTGCCGGTATCGGCCTCGGCCTGGTGGTCACCGTCTCGGTGGGCCTCTTCGGGCACCGGCTCAGCGGCGCGGGCGCGTATCAACATCTCTCCGGGTACGCTGGTCGCTCCTTGGCGCCGGAGTCGGTGTACTGGCGCCACGTGGTGCCCACCGGTCTCACCTGGGACGTGCTGGTGCTGGTCGGCGCGGTCTTCGGCGCCTTCGTGGCCTCGCGCTTGGCCGGCGAGTTTCGCCTGCGCACGATGCCCGATAGCCAGTGGGAGACGGTGTTCGGTCCGAGCGTCGTGCACCGATGGATCCTCGCGTTCGTGGGCTCGTTCCTCACGGAGCTCGGCGGCGGCCTGGCTGGCGGATGCACCGCGAGCCTGGCGGTCTCCGGTGGCGCGTTGCTGGCGCCGGCGGCGTTCGTCTTCATGGCCGGCATGTTCGGCGGGGGCATTCCCACCGCGTGGCTCGTGTACCGGAAGGTCGATCGATGACCGCCGGGGAAATCGCCGCACCGCTGCTGGTGGGCGCGGCGTTCGGCTTCCTTCTGCAGAAGGGCGGGCTCTCTCGCTACGATCGCATCGTCAACATCTTCCGCTTCCGCGACATGGCAGTGCTCCAGTTCTTGCTGAGCGCCCTCCTGACGGCGGCCGTGGGCATTCGCCTGCTCCAGAGCTTCGGCCTGGCAGCGAGCCTTCCGGTACCCGCCACGTACCTGGTGGGGAATCTCGCGGGCGGGCTGGTGTTCGGCGTGGGCATGGCGCTCTCGGGCTTCTGCCCCGGTACCGTCGCCGCAGGGGCCGGCGAGGGGCGTCTCGACTATGTGGTGCCGGGCGGCCTCGGGCTGCTCTTCGGGGCGTTGGTCTATGGCCTCGGCTACGAGCGCATCATGCCGGCGCTCTCCCGATGGGGGCGTCTGGGGACCGTGACCTTCGCCGAGCTCGGGCGCGTGGAGCCGTGGCTGGTGGTGGCGCTCTTCGCGGAGCTGGTGATGGTCGTGTTCTACTGGGTGGAGCGCGTGCGATCCCGGCGCGTGAAGGCCACCGCCGTTAGATAGTGGAACCCGGACGGGTCGTGGGCGTACAATTCTGGGCACGTGAGCCCCGCACCCAAAAAACTGTCGTTCCACGCCACCAAGGTCACCGCCGACGTCGACGCCGACGTCCAAACGCTGGGCTTCGAGATCGCCCAGGACGGCGAGCCCAGCGTCTACTTCAACATCGTCAACGAAGCGCCCGGGAGCGTCCGCATCTCGTGGAGCGACGGAAAGCTCCGGCGCGAAGAGTCGGTCGTGGCCATCGGCACGTCGGCGCTGGAAGACACGCGCATCCGCCTCGAGTTCAAGGACCCGACCGCCGAGCGCACCGGTCCGTACAAAGGCGTGGAGCTCACCTTCGACGAGCTGGACGAAGATATGGGGCCCGCGGTGGCCGAGGCCTTCGCCAAGCTCTTCGCGCCGCCGCCGCCGCCGCCCAAGGTGCTGGTGGGGCCTCGCAAACGCGGAACGCCGCAGCTGGGCGTCCTCGCGACCTCGCGCGCCGAGTGGCGCATGCGCGTGGGCGACGAGCTGCCGCTGGAGCTGCTGGTGACCAACACCGGCGGCGGCGTACAGGGCCTGGTGCTCGACATCGCCGGCGCGGCCATCGCCAACGTCGAGGTGCAGGGGGCCAAGGCGCAGGACAAGACCGCCAAGGTGGAGCCGCAGAAGACCGCGGTGCGCGCGGTGCTGGAGCAGGTGGTGGTCGACGCCGACCACGACGTCGACCGAAAGACCTTCGACCGCTCGGGGCCGCCGCCGCCGGCACCCAAGTTTCCCCTCACGGTGGTGGTGAAGGGCGTGAAGGCCGGCACCGCGCTCCTCACCATTCGCGTCACCCCGCGAACCGCCGACGGACGAGGCTCGGCCATGGTGGGGCGCACCATCTTCGTCGATCCGTGAAGAATACACGCTTGATCTAGTGGAGATCCGCCCCGCAGATCCGACCTCGGCCGATGCGCGCGCGCTCCTGGCGCTCTCGGATGCGTTCGCGGCCGAGCTCTATCCTCCGGAGAGCTACAGCCTGGAGAGCGCCGAGTCGCTCACCCTTCCGGACTCGTATTTTCTCGGCTGTTTCCAGGGCCCGAAGCTCGTCGGTTGCGGCGCCGTGAAGGTCTACGCCGACGACGGCGTGTACGGCGAGATGAAGCGCATCTACGTCCTCGAAGCGTACCGAAGGCGCGGCATCTCGCGGGCGCTCATCGCGGCGCTGGAGGCCCACCTCCTGTCGCGCGGCGTACACATCGCGCGGCTCGAGACGGGCATCGAGCAGCCGGAGGCCATCGGCATGTACGAGGGGCTCGGCTACGCGCAGCGCCCGAAGTTCGGAGGCTACGCGGGCCATCCGCTGAGCGTGTTCATGGAGAAGCGCCTCTCGTGACCATCCGGCACAGCAGATCGGTGACCGCGAGGAGGAACCGGTAGTCGAGCGTGTCGGCGGTGTCGGTGCTCCGGTGGTAGTGCGGGTTGCGGAAGTTGCCGGTGTCGGTCCAGAGCAGTGCCGGCAGGTCGGCGTTCCAGAAGGGCGCGTGATCGCTCCGCCCGAGATCCGGGAGCAAGCGCCCTACCAGCGCGCTGGTCTCCACGCCCACCCGATGAAGATGCGGCGCAGCCCCGGGGCCAAGGGCCGTGCGGACCACCTCGTTGCTCGCGCCGCGCCCCACGAGCGCGATGAACGTGCCCGCATCGAAGCCCAGCAGACCGGGCGGCAGCGGCGCCCGCTGGCTGCCCGGCGTGGCGTCGCGAAAGCCACACATCTCGAGGACGTGCATGAGCCGCAGCCGTAGCCGGAAGGCGTCGAGGCCGTGGCGCACGAAGCTCTGGCTGCCGAGGAGGCCGTCTTCCTCGGCGTTGAACGCCACGAAGCCCACGTCGCGAATGCCCACCGCCGCAACGTGGCCCGCGCACTCCAGCATCGCAGCGAGGCCGCTCGCGTTGTCGTCGGCACCGGGCGAACCCGGTACGCTGTCGTAGTGGGCTCCCACCAGCGTGCACGGGGCCTCGAGGTCTGCCGGTAGTGCCACCACGTTGCGGTAGTTGCCCTGGAGCTCCACCCGAAAGCCCAGCTGCCCGAAGGCCTCCGCGAGCTGCATGCCCACCCGGCGGTTCATGGCGCGCTCGGCCCAGAAGTGGCGTGGCTTCGCCAGCGCACGCACCCAACCGCGAAGCGACGCCTCGCGCCGCGCCGCAGCCAGATCGTCGGGGAGGAGGTCGGTCGTCGCCGTTCGTTCGCGAATCCACATGACTTACACCGTAAGTTTAGGGTGTAAGTTGTCAAGTGAGCCGGTCCAAGAATCGAGAGCCCCTTACCCGTGAGGCGATTCTCACCGCGGCCCTGCGCCTGGTGGACGACGAAGGCCTCGCAGCCCTTTCCATGCGCCGGGTGGGCGACGCCCTGGGCGTGGAGGCGATGTCGCTCTACAACCACGTGCCCAGCAAGGCCGCGCTCCTCGACGGCCTGTACGAGCGCATCGTGAGTGGCGTGCTGCCGGCGCGCAAGGCGCGGAGCTGGCGCGACCATCTCCGGCACCAGGCCGCGGGCCTCCGCGCGGCGCTGGCGCTCCACCCCCACGCCATTCCCATCTTCGCGGCGCGGCCGGCGGTCAACCTGGGCGCGCTTCGGCGCCTCGAGGGCAACCTCGCGGTGCTTCGGGAGGCCGGGTTCTCTCCCATGGCCAGCTTGCAGATGGTGCAGATCGTGTTCGCCTACGTGGTGGGGCACGCGCTGTGGAGCCTCTCGCCGCGCACCGACGCGGTGCAGGTAAACTACACGGAGCTCGACCCCCAGGAGCTCCGCCACGTGCGCGAGGCCGCGGAAGGGCTCTCGGCGTACGACGCGGAGGCCGAGTTCGCGCTGGGGCTCGATGCGCTCCTGCGCGGGTTCGCCGACGCGCCTTAGGGCCCGCTCACGAATAACTCAACCGCCTCGGCGCCGATCCATCGCCGCCTCCGTCGTTGCGAAATCTCGAGATAGCAGCAGTATCCCTTCGATTTCGCGCCTCGGAGGTCGGCGCGCCTCGACGCCGATCCGATCAAGTTCTTCGTGAGCGGCCCTTAGCGTTTTGCCGTATACCGCAGGGGTGTCATTCCTTCCGCTCTACTTCTTCGGCTTCGGCGCGTTCTCCCTCGCAGGCGGGGTCATCGGCTTCGTGAAAGCCAAGAGCATGCCCTCGCTCGTCGCCGGCGGCGTGTCCGGGGCGCTGCTCGGCGCTGCGGGCTGGTTCGCGCAGTCCGGGCGACCGGTGCTCGGGTTCGTGCTCGGTGGTCTCGTGTCGCTGGCGCTCGTGGGGCGCTTCGGGCCCGCGTATCGCAAGCAGCGCAAGATGTTCCCCGCGGGCATCATGGCGCTCCTCGGCCTCGGCGGCATGGTGGTGGCCGCGCTAGGCCTGGCTCGTTAGCCGACGAACACTTCGCGACCAGCCTGTGCCGCTCCCTCCCGCTTGCGCTCGCCATTGGGCTCATCTGGGCCCGTGACGCCAGGCCTCGGAGCCCTTGCCTACTCTCGACACTGGCGCCGTCCCCGCGCACGCGCACGAGCGCTGTTGTTCCTACACATCTTCTTGCCACGCGGACTAGCGCATGATCAAAGCTGTCGATGCATTGGACGCACGCGGCTAAGCCCGAAAACTTCGTTAGGGATGAGACCGCGGGGGTTCAGCTCGGGG